>JAHWJK010000074.1:0-6002 GCA_019348445.1 Actinomycetota bacterium
CGGCGCGATAGGCCGCGGCGGGAAGCGCCGCGCGCGGCGTCCAAGTACGAGCCGGTTCACCTTCCCGATGACGTCGTGAAGGAACTGCACGCGATGGCGCGCCCCGGCAAGGGCGAGATCCTCGTGAAGGTCTTCGCGGACGCCGCCGCTGCGTTCCAAGCCGGTGACTTCGACGAAGCGATCAAGCTCGGCGATCAGGCGAAGCACATGGCGCTGCGCGCCGTCTCGATCCGCGAGTTCCTGGGCCTCGCGTACTACCACCAGGGGAGGTGGCAGGAAGCCGCGCGAGAGCTGGCGGCGTTCCGGCGCATCTCGGGGTCGACCGAGCAGAATCCGGTGCTCGCGGATTCCTACCGCGCGATGGGGAAGCCCGAGAAAGCGATCGACTACGTCGACGAGATCGAGCGAGGGCGGGTTCCCGACGCAGTTTTCTATGAGGGAGCGATCGTTGCGGCCGGCGCGCTAGCGGATGCCGGGAAGATCGACGACGCGATAGCGCGGCTCGAGTCACTGGACCTACGCCCGAAGACGGCCGAGGACCACCACCTGCGCGCCTGGTACATGCTCGGCGACCTCCTCGCACGCAAGGGACGTTTCACTCAGGCGCGGGACTGGTTCGAAGCGGTCGCGTCAGCGGACCCCGATGCTACGGATGCACCCGAGCGATTGGCGCGACTCCGATGAACATCCGCGAGCTCACGACCGATCGGGAGTTCCTTGCCGCGTTCGACGTCATGCACGAATTGCGTGACGACCTCGGTCAGGACGACTACATGGCCTTCCTCGGCGAGATGCGGTCGCGTGGCTATCGTCTGATCGCCGCCGAAGAAGGCGGTCGCATCGTTGCGCTCGCGGGTATCGAGAAGAGTGTGAACTTCTACTACCGGCGCTACATGTGGGTCTACGACCTCGTGACCAGCGCATCCGTACGTTCGAAGGGATACGGCCTTGCGTTGTTGCAACACGTCGAACGGCTCGCCCGAGAAGAGGGCTGCGAGACGCTCGCGCTTTCGTCGGGGTTGCAACGGACCGATGCGCACCGGTTCTACCTCGACAAAGTTGGGATGGAGAAACGCAGCTTCACGTTTGCCAAGACGTTGACGTGATGCCGACCCGGCGGGACTCCTATGTTGCCTGAGGCCATTCCTCCGCGGTGATCGCGTACATGTTGTGGTCTTCCCACACGCGGTTGATCTGGAGATAGCGCAGGGCAACGCCTTCGAGGCGGAATCCCACCTTCTCCAACACTCGGATCGACGCGCGGTTCCGCGGCATGACCCCTGCTTGGATCCTATGGAGCCGACCCTCGTTGAAGCCATATTGCACCGCTGCTCGCACGGCTTCGGTCCCTATGCCGTGCCCGTTCCGTTCCTGGTCGACGAAGTAGCCGATCGTCGCGTTCTGCCACGCGCCACGCACGACGTTGTCGAGCGAGACGCGTCCGACCAGCTCACCTCCGAGATAGATCCCGAATGCGAATCTCTTGTCGTTCGTCAGACCTTCCTGGTCGGCAGCGATCTGCTGCCGCTGGCCCGTGAGCGTGTACGCGCTTTCGGGTCGGTACGGTTCGAAGGGGGCGAGGAACGCGCGGTTCTTGATACGAAGTCCGAGGAGCGCTTCCGCCTCTTCGAGTTTCAGCGGTCGAAGCGTTACGGGAAGCGTCAATCCCGCTCGTTCTTGTCGAGGTACCGCATATAACCCATGGTGTTCATGCGGTACGAGGTCGTTTGTTCGAGTTTCTCGATCTCTGTGGGCGCCAAACGCTCCTCGAACGCGGCGACCGCCTGCCGCCGGACCTCGGCCGCGACGTCGTCCAGCTCGGTCGCCTGATCTCGCCCGCGCCGTACCCACTCGGCCCACGCGTTCAGCGACTCGATCGCGGAATCACACGTGGCCTCGACCGACGCCTCGGTCGGCCCGAAGTGCGTCAGGCACAGTGATTCGGCCCCGACGGAGCGGATGCGTTCGATCGATGCGATCGCTTTCTCGAGATGGAATTCGGGTGGCGGCGTCGCGGGACGGACGAGGTCGATGCCCTGCAACCTGACGCCGATCGCATCACCGGTGTAGACGGCGCCGGTGGCGTCGTCGAGGTACGCGTGGTGGTGGTACGCGTGGCCCGGTGTCTCGATGGCTTGCAGGCTTCGCCCGCCGAGGTCGACCTTGTCGCCGTCGTGCAGAACGCGGACACGTTCTTGTGGGATCGGGTCGATCCCGCCCCACAGCGTCTCCATCTGGTCTCCGTAGATGCGCGACGCGCTGGACCACAACTTGGTCGGATCCACGAGATGCGGCGCTCCTACCTCGTGTACGAAGACGGTCGCGTCCGGGAACCGCGCCGCCAGCGTTCCTGCCGCCCCGGCATGGTCGAGATGGATGTGGGTCACGACGATCGCGTCGAGTGCGTCGACACCGGCGGCCTGGAGCGCACCGAGGACGTTACGTACCGTCGTCTTCGGCCCCGTCTCCACGAGCGCGGTCTTTTCACCGCGGAGGAGGAACGCCGCGGTCACGCCCGGATAACCGTGCATCTTCGTGTCGATGATTTCGGATGCGTCACTCATCTGCGACCCAGGACCTCCCGGTTAGCGTTGGCCGGATGATACGAGAGCCGAGGCCGCCCGCAGTTCTCATAGTCAATCCGAACGCTGGACGGGTAGCCCGCACGGAGCGAGACGAAGTCATCGCCGCGCTGCGATCTCGCTTCGATATCGATGCGTACGCGACCACCGCACGCGATACAGGGATCTCGCTTGCCGCGTCTGCGGTCGATGCCGGAGCCGCTCTCGTGATCGCGTACGGCGGGGACGGACACGTCAATGAGGTAGCGAATGGAGTCGCCGGATCGTCATCGACACTCGCGGTGATCCCCGGCGGAACGATGGACGTCTTCGCCCGCGCGTTGGGGATCCCACTCGATCCTCATGCCGCGATCAACCATCTTTGGGAGCGGCGTGAGGCAGAGCCGCGTTCGGTCCCCTTGGGAGTCATGGACGATCGCTACTTCACGTTCTCTGCCGGCTGTGGGTTCGACGCCGAAGCCGCCGAACGTGTCGAACGATACGTTCCCGCGAAACGCCGCTTCGGACAACTCTTCTTCTACTGGAGCGCGTTCCGCGTGCTTGCCGGCACGTACAGACACAGGGCGCCGTCGATGACGATGAAGGGCGATTTCGGCGAGGTCGACGTCAGCATGGCGATCGCATCGAACGCGGGACCCTACGCGTACATCGGACATCGCGCCGTCGAGATCGCGCCCGACGTCCGGCTCGAGGAAGGTATCGACATCTTCGCGTTGCGATCGATGCGGATCGAGGCCTTGCCCGTCTACGCGTGGCGGTGCCTCGTGTCGGGCGACCTCGTCCACCATCGCGATGCGTTCTACGCCAGCGATCTCGAATGGTTCGAGATCCGGGCCGACACTCCGTTCAGCCGGCACGTCGACGGCGAGCCGCTACCGTCCGCTCGGTCGGCCCGCTTCTCGGTCGCGCGCGACGCGCTACGGGTGATCGCGTGAGCATCCTGCTGATCGGCGACCCCGGTTCGCTGGGCGAAGTCCTGGTTCGCCGCCTGGTGTCTCAAGGGGACGAGGTCCGGGCGATCGCTACCGATCCCGGTGCGAACGACCTCGCCGCGCACGGCGTTCACATAGCGCGCGGACGCGATCTGGACGCAGACCTCGTCGAACGCGCGGCACAGAATGTCAGAACGATAGTGACGTTCGACGCGTCGGTCCTCGAGCCGGTGATCGATGGAGCGACGGCTGCGAACGTCGACCGGATCGTCGTGTGTGCTGCCGTGGTGGCCGAGGGAGAGCGGGAGCAACTGCGCACGTCGAAGCTCGAGTACGTGGTGCTGGTACCTCCCCGCAAGGGGCTGTTGCGTAGGGGCATCCCCGATGACGCGCTCGCGGAGGCGATCGATGCCGCCGACGACACTTCAGGACGCCTGCGACTCGAGTTGGATCTGAACGAAAGTGCCGCCTGGGCCGCGCTCGGCCTGGATCCGCCGGCGCCGTCAGGCGCCTAGGTACGCCTCGCGGATCTCCTCGTTGTTCATGATCTCGTCGCCCTTGCCGGAGTAGATCAGCGTTCCCTTCTCCATCACGTACGCCTTGTCGGCGATAGATAGGACTCCGGCATTCTGCTCCACCATGAAGACCGTGACGCCGTCGTCGTTGATCTTGTCGACGACCTCGAACACCGTCTGAGTGAGTACCGGCGACAGCCCCAGAGACGACTCATCGATCAGCAAGAGCTTCGGTCGGGCCATGAGACCGCGCGCTATCGCGAGCATCTGCTGCTCGCCTCCGGACAGGGTTCCGCCGAGCTGCGTCCACCGCTCGCGAAGGCGGGGGAAGTACTCGACGGCCCTCTCGACGATCTCACGTGTTCCCTTGCGGTCGCGCTTGTAGGGCCACGCACCGAGCCGGAGGTTCTGTGCGACGGTGAGCTGCGGGAACACGTGGCGACCTTCGGGGACCAGAACGATGCCGTCGGCCACGAGTTTGCGAGGATCCGTTCCGGTGATGTCTTTGCCGTCGAACGTGATCGTTCCGGACCATGGTTTGAGCATCCCCGCGAGGGTCAGGATCGTCGTGGTCTTTCCCGCTCCGTTCAGGCCGAGCAAGACCGCGGTCTCGCCTTCCTCGATCTCGAACGAGATGCCGCCGAGCACCGGAAGGGTTCCGTAGCCTGCTTTTAGGTCGGTGACCTCAAGCAGTGACATCTACACCCGTCTCTTCTTGAGCGGCTTCCCCGCCGAGATAGGCCGCGATGACCTCCGGATGCTTCCTGACCTCCTGCGGCTTGCCCTCCGTCAGGACCTTCCCGAAGTTCAAGACGTAGACGTAATCGCACACGCCGACCACGAGCGGGACGTGGTGTTCGATCATCAGGACCGTCAGGTTCAGCGTCTGACGAAGCGTGAGCAGACGTTCGCCGAACTCGTGTGCCTCGTCGGGTCCCATACCGGAGGAGGGCTCGTCGAGGAGCAACAGGTCGGGGTCGGTCGCGAGGACCGTCCCAACCTCTATCAGCTTCAGGATCCCGTACGGGAGCCCGTCGAGCGTGCTGTCGGCGAGGTGAGCCAGACCGATGAAATCGAGTACCTCCATGGCGTTCGCCCGGAGCTTGCGTTCCTCTCTGAACGTCATCGGCGAACCGATCAGCGCGCCGAGCGGGCCGTAGGAGATGCGCGGATGCTGCGCGACGAGGAAGTTCTCGAGAACGGTCAGCCCGCGGATGAGTCCGATGTTCTGGAACGTGCGGCCGATGCCGAGCGCGGTACGACGGTGCGTCGGGAGCAACGAGATGTCACGACCGCGGTACCAGATCGATCCGGTGTTGGCCGTGTAGGCACCCATGATGCAGTTGAACAGCGTGGTCTTCCCGGCGCCGTTCGGCCCGATCAGCCCGACGATCTCCCACTCCGGCACCGACACGTTCACGTCTTCGAGCGCGACGAGACCGCCGAACCTGATCCCGGTGTTCTTGACCTCCAGAACCGCTGCCATCAGCCTTCGTCCTTCTCGTTCGGCTCGGCGTCGTGGTCGCCGGGTTCGTCGCCGGCCTTCTTCGTCAGTCCCACCTTCGCAAGGAGCGCATCTTTCTTCTCGCCCTTCTTCGGGTGATGGCCGTGGCCGTCGGGATGAACGCTGAACGGTTTACCGCCGAGCCACCGAGTGATGGGGGATACCTGTTCGCCGATGCCGCCCGGGTACAGGATGATCGTCAGGATCGCCAGGAACGCGCCCACGATGAGACCCAACACCGATAGATCACGCCCGAGGTCCTCTGCCCACGACTGGAGTGGCGTGATCAGCTCGAGCAGGAACGGGAACAGCGCGAAGAAGGCAGAGCCGATCACCACACCTACGCGGTTACCGAGACCGCCGACGACGACCATCAGGACCCACAGCAGCGCGATCTCGAAGACGAAGTCGTTCGCAACGACGTTGAGATTACGGAAAGCATAGAGACCCCCTGCGAGCCCCGCGAACA
>JAHWJK010000074.1:6102-8271 GCA_019348445.1 Actinomycetota bacterium
GAACAGGATGCCGCCGAAGATGAGGACGTGGACCGCGAGGCGCGCGATCCACCCGCCGAGGCTCGGTGCCCACCGCTCCTCGTGGACGGGGTCGACCGGCGCGGCGACTGCCTCGGCGGTGCTCATGCCTCACTCCCGAGAAGGCCTTGCGGCCGCGCCAGGAGCACGACCAGCAACAGGACGAGAAGCACGACGTCGGAGGTCCCGGGCAGGATCTCCTGGTAGGTCTGGCTACCGAGATGCCATGCGTTCGCGGCCCAGTTAGACAAGCTCTGCACGCAGCCGATGATGATGCCGCCAACGAACGCGCCCGGGAGACTCGTCATCCCCCCGATCACTGCAGCGGTGAACGCGGGGATCAACACCGAGAACGTCAGATGGCCGGGCGTAAGGGCACCGGTCAGGGGGATGTACAAGATCCCGGCGATCGCGCCAAGCCCCGCGGCCGAGGCCCAGATGAACCGCGACATCCGCTCCACGCCGATCCCAACGACGCGGGTGGCGAACGCGTCCTGCGACGTCGCGAGGACCGCGAGGCCGAGGTCGGTCCGGGAGAAGAAGTAACCGAGGACACCTCCGAGGACCGCGAGCAGGAACACGATCAGGAAGCGTTGCGGTTCCAGCGTGAACCCGAGGATCTCCAGGCCCGTTTCGGGGATGCCGGGGAGCGAGGTCACGAAGGGGCTGAAAACCTTCGGCTCCGGCAGGAACAGTACGAGTTCGACGGCGACCGCGAAAAGAGCGAATGCGATCGTCGCGACCAGCAGATTGATGCGCGGGGCGTTCAACAGGGGGCGGACGATCAGTCGCTCCATGACGATGCCGAGCAGGATCACGGCGACGATCGCGATCAGCATCGCGACGAAATAGGGGAGCGCCGTGTTCCATTGCTCGGTCAGGAGGAAGACGATGAACGCGGCGATCGTGCCAAATTCCCCCTGGGCGAAGTTGAAGACGCGGCTGCCCTTGTAGACGAGCACGAGGCCGAGCGCGATCAGGCCGTACACCGCGCCTTGCGAGACGCCGATCACCACGTACGAGTTCGGACCGAAGACATCGCCACGCCCGAGGATCAACACGACGACGATCAGCGCGGTGACGATGCCGGAGACGATCGCTGTTCTCATAGCGCCGGGAACGTTACCCCACGTGGAACCGGTGACGCCGAGGCATCCTCAGACGGCAGGACCCGCGCGTCCACGCTCAGGAGTCGACCCCTCGTCTAGAAGTTGTTCGTATAGGTCTGGATCGTGTGCCAGCGGTTGTCGGTGCAGCGCGCTTCGGCCACCGTCACCGTATTCGCCCCGAACCGGTCCTCGTTCGTGAAGTTCAACGTCGGCATGGTTCCGGTCTTGACGTTCTTCGCGTTGGCACTCGATTGGACGAAGCTCTCGCGGGTCAGGTCGCGCCCGGCCCTCTCCAGCAGCGCTCCGGCGACCTTCGAGGCGGCCCAGCCGAGCACGACGAAGTCGTCACCGCGACCGCCGTAGACCGCCTCCATCGCCCGGTAGTAATCGGGGTCGTACCTGCCCATGTCGATCCACGCCGGGAACGGCGAGAAGAATTTCGACCCGTTGATCGTTCCGCTGCTGCACCCCGGCCTCGCGACCGCGTCGAACGTCATCGTGATCCCGACCCCGACCCACTGAGGGGTATAGCTCTGCGTCTTGGAGGCGCCCAGGACGTTGATCCACCACACCGGCGAGGTCAGGACGTAGACGTTCTCGATGCCTCGCGCCTTCATCTCCTGGACGACGGTTTGTGCTTCTGTCTGCGTCGCGCACTTGCAGACACCGCGGTCGTAGGCGAGGCGTATCCCCTTCGCTGCCATGGCCTTGACGAAGGCGTCGTGCGCGTCCTGGAAGTTCGGCGTGTCGAAGTACAGCATCCCGTTCTTCTCGCCCTTGGCGCCGAGCTTCGTCACCAGATAGTCGGCGAGCAACGGTGCCTGGTCGGGGTACGTCATCGACGTCGCGAAGTAGTTCGGCAATCCGGTCAGCCCGATCTCGGTCACTCCCGCGGACAGATAGGGGACGCCGACGGATGCCGCGTACCTGGCACAGGCCTGGATCTGGTCGGTCCCGGCCGCACCCGACAGGAAGAACACCTTGTCCTGCTCGACCATCTCCTTGCAGACGGCGACCGCTTGCGACGGGTTGTAGTTGTCGT
>JAHWJK010000075.1 GCA_019348445.1 Actinomycetota bacterium
CGGCGTAGATCTCGCAGATCTCGGACAGAGCCTTGAGGCCGTCCGTAGCGATGTCATCAAGCCTACCCAAAAACGGCGAAACGATGTAAGCCCCTGCCTCGGCGGCGAGGATCGCTTGAGCGGGAGTGAATACCAGCGTCACGTTGACCTTCACATCGGCGTCGGATAGCTGCCGGGTAGCGCCGAGCCCATTCGGCGTCATCGCGATCTTCACGACGGCGTTGTCAGCTATCTCTCGGATCTCGAAACCTTGTTTCACGAGATTCTCGAGATCGTCGCCGGACGTCTCGATCGAGACATCACCGTCCACCACGGAACAGATCTCTTTGACGAGAGGCAGGAAATCTTTCTCTTCCTTTGCAACCAGCGTCGGGTTCGTGGTGACACCGCGCAGGACGCCCCACCTCAGACCTTCCTGGATCTCGTCGAGGCTGGCGGTGTCAAGAAACAGCTTCACGTTCGACGCTCCCTTCCCTATCGATGGTTGTTTCAACTAGTCCTTCCAATCGGTCCCCGCCTTCGACGTCGGCACCGTGCTCGACCATGTTCAGGGCTTTCAGCAACACGTGATCGATCACCTCGGACAGCGAATGATCTAGATCGACGTGTTCGATCACGGGTACGCCTCGCATCAAAGCCGAATTCACCATGTACTTCTGGATCTTGCGGATCTTTTTGAATGCGTTGAGGTACCGATCGCCGTCGCGCTTCGATGTGTCTCGACCCCGGCGGTAGAAGTGACTCCTGTGCAGCTCCTCGTCTTCGACCGCGATCAGCAACGGGACGATGACAGCTTCATCGCTTTCGATCGACTCCAAGAATCCCGGAACGAGATGCGCGCCCTCGAGGATCATGTCCGTTCCTTCGGCGATCGCTCGGTCGATCAATGCCTGTGCACCAACCGCGACGGCAGCCGCTTGCTCGCGGAAACCGATGATCAGTCGGTCACCAGAGTGCGGGATCGGCTGACGAACCGCCTTGTCGGCTTCGAATGACGACGCATAAAGCGTAGGGAACATCTCCTCGGTCAAGGTGCTGCGGAGAACTTCCCTGATCGCGTCGGTGGACACCACGCGAGTGATGCCAAGCCGGGTCGCGAGTTGCGTTGCGATCGTCGACTTCCCGGCCCCCGTCGCGCCGCCCAGCAAGATGATCAAAGGGATGTTGAGCTCCGCGACCGACTGCCACTTGATGAACGTCTCCGCGTACTTGTCGCCCTCCTCCTCGCGCAACACCGCGATCGTGAGTTGGCGCAACTGCTCCGCGGGAACCGTGTCTTGCCCCAGCTCCGTCAGTTTCTGCTCGACCGTGTTCGCGACTCGATACGAGCGCACCGGACCGAGGCCGGTCACCATCAACGACGATGCCGTGAGGCCTTTCGAATACGGAAGACCGTGCTCCTGCTCGGAGATGAAGATGTGGTCGCGCCTCTTCTCGGTCATCGCTCTCTCTGCTCGAAGCGTCGGCGGGCGAGGTCGTAGGCCCTCATGACGAACTCGGCGGGATCGTCGCCGTCGACGCTCGTCGGGACGTTGTCCATGTAGACGACGTCCATACCCGCGTCCATGGCTCGTCTAGTAGCCACGTCGATCCCTGCTGCTTTGATCTCGCATAAGAGGGTGTCCGCCTTTTCTGCGATGCGTCCGATATCTGTCTCCAAACGATCCCGATCCGAAAGAGCGTGCGAGATCCCGACGACGTCACACCCCTGCTCCTCCTCGAGATGCGTCTTGATGGATCCCCCCGCCGCTTCAGGTGCCGTCGTTGCTACGAAAACGTTGCGTCCCTCAACGGATCGTGTCGGCACCGGCCGGAAGACCGTCCGGATGATCTCGATCTCTGGTTGTGACCCTTCTCCCTTGCTTGTACGGAAAGAAGATCGAATCTCAGAAGTGATCGCGGAGATCTGGGAGGGGGAACCGAAAGGTTCCTCGCACATAGTAAGCACAACGAAGTCCGATAGCAAGAGTCGGTACGGGCCCATGTAACTGCTGAGGAACTCGGTCGGGCACGACGACGGAACGACGAGGATGCTGACGTCGGCGTGAACCGGTGGGATGGCAGACCCGGAACCTTCGAGGATGACGGCGTCGCCCGGAAGATCGTTGGCGACGCGCACTCCCTCGGCGACGTTCGATACGTCGACACCACCGGCGAGACCGCCGCCACATCTCCGGCATCCGACCGTCGGGACGCGTCCCAGCAGCGCGTCCTCGATGTAATCCGAGGCTGCATGACGACCTTGATCCACGATCTCGAGAAGGTCCTTGGCTTCGATGTCGACCTCGTCGCCGCGCATGACCTCGGGCTCGGGTGGGCCCCCTCGACCCATCGCGACGACGACCGGAGGACTGCCTGCCTCTTTCATGGTTCGCGCTACGAAACCCGTTATCGCCGTCTTGCCGGTCCGTTTCCCCGTGCCGATGATCGCGATCGACGGTCGCGTGCAGAGCCGCGGGCGCGGTGGCGGAGAGAACGCGAAGTCGGCTCCTTCGTAGGGCACACCTCGCGCCAGAGCTACGGAGATCAGACGGTGCCGACGCCGGTAGTCGAGGACGGGCTCGTCCGATAGATCCAGGACCGCGTCGGGTTGGAACTCGACGATGGCGCGATCGAGTGTCTCCTGTTGGTCGGTCCCCGTGACGATCTCCCATTCGCCGAGCGCGTCGAGCCCACCGGAGGGCAGCTTCTCTTTACCGCCGACCAGGACCGCCGCGGCGATCTCGTGTCCGGAGGAAGCGACGTCCTCGAGAGCGGAATGCGTGACGGCGGGATAGTGCTCGCCGTCCACGACGACCAGATACCTGATCTGAGACTCCTGGGGAGGATTGGAAAAACGGCCGCGCGGGTAACCCTATGTCACGAAGCGACATCGCTACGAGAGGAGGGTCCCATGTTCCGACGGAACAAGGACGTCACCACTGCGCAACCGGTAGAGGCCCGCGGCGGGATCGCCGGCGGCGCGATCCTGACGGGAGTCGTCGTTGCGTTTGGCGCGATGTTCCTACTTAGTGCGCTGATCGGCGGCATCCTGGCCGCGCTCGGCGTCGCCGAAGCCGATATCACCCGCGGTGAAGCCATCGACGCCGGTATCGGCGCCGGGATGGCATTCGTCGTGGCGCAGTTCCTGTCCTACCTGTGGGGCGGTTACACGGCCGGGCGCATGGCCCGCGGCGCGGGACTCGGCAACGGCGTGCTCGTCCCGGTAACGGCGCTCATCCTCGGCGCGATCACGCTCGTGGTGGTCGGGGCCCTTGGTGCGACGGCGAACCTGAACCTGCCGTTCACCGAGAACCGTCTGCCGCTCGAGAACGATTACCTCGTGAACTGGGGCATCGGCATCGGCATCGCGTCGCTCATCGCGATGTTCCTCGGTGCGGCGATCGGTGGGTCGATGGGTGCTCGGTGGCACACGAAGCTAGAGCGCGACGTCTACGACGAAACGCCGGTCAAGACCCGTGACGGAGACGAGCTTCGCGACCGGACGACACCTGCCACGACTGGTGGGGCCGCCGCGCGCGACGACCACACGATCGACCTGAATCGCGACGATCGGACCGATACCCACCGGACCGAGACGTATAGATAGCGTCGCAAATCGGACAAATTGGGGGCCGCTTCGGCGGCCCCTTTCCGTTATGGCGCGCAGGAGCGCGCAGGCGCTCGGAGAACCTCACCTTCATGAAGAAAGTTCTGCTCGTCGCGCTCGCCGTCAGCTTGTCTTGCTTCGCGCCGACGGCATCCGCGACCGACGTCGAGGTCGGCGGCCGAGTCGTCTCCGGCGGAGGGACGCCGGTAAGCAACGGTCTGTTCTTCCCCGGCACCGCGATCCCCGACGGCGACGGCGGCCTCACCGCGATCCTTCCGCCCATCGAGATCGAGCGTGGGACGGATCTCGAATTCACCAACATCGACGAAGCCGCGGTATCGAATGCTCACAAGATCGTCTCTCTCAAGCGACGCAAGGGACGACCGCTGTTCCAGTCCAAGACGCTGACGCGTCCCGGTCAGTCGACATTGGTGGCGACGTCGAACCTGAAGCCCGGGCTGTACCCCTTCTATTGCTCCGTGCACAGCGGGATGTGGGCGCAACTCAAGGTCGTTCGCTAGTCAATCTTCGGTCGTTGCTCCGTCCGGTTCCCACTCGCTGACGAAGACGCGCCATCCGGCGTTGCGCGATCTGCAGATGCGTCTGACCTGTTCCGTGCGCGTCGCGGCCTCGGGTCGCGGCGTGACGATGAGAAGCGAAGGGCCCGATCCCGCGATCGACACCGGAAGTCCGGCCTCTCTCATCTCCGCGTGAACGGCAGCGGTCTCCGGCATCATCGCGAGCCGCGTCGGCTCGTGTAGACGATCGGTCATCGCCTCGGCAAGGACCTCCGATCCTGCGCCGGTAGCCATCGCCGCAACGAGCAGCGCCGCACGGGCAGCCGTGAATTGCGCGTCGGCGAAGGAAACGTCGGATGGCAGCGCACTGCGCGCTCTCGTCGTCTGCAACTGCTCGCGCGGCACCGCGACGATCGGAACGAGGCGCTCGCTGGGCTCGATCCGCAGGTGACGCAGGTCTTGTGAAGTTTCGCCCTTGTAGCAGACGACTAGACCTCCGACGAGCGCAGGCAGCACGTTGTCCGGGTGGCCTTCGAGCTGGATGGCGAGCTGAAGGATCTCCGTCTGATGGATCATCCCGCCGGTGATGGCGCGGGCTGCATACAGCCCTCCCACGACCGCCGCGGCGGACGAACCAAGCCCGGAAGCAAGAGGGATCGGGTTCTTGACCCGCACGGCATAACCAGGAGGTTGGCGACCGATGTGGTCGAAGAACGCATTCATCGATCTCACTACTAGATTCGTCTCATCGCGCGGGAGATCGTCAGCGCCCTCGCCTTCGATGTTGATCTCGATCGAGTCTCGCCGCGGCTCGATGTCGATCTCGAGATGGAGCTGGATCGCGATACCGAGCGCATCGAAACCAGGACCGAGGTTCGCGACGGTGGCGGGGACGCGGACCTTTACGGCTGCGGGCATCGAGGTTCCCTTCCGCTAGGACAACGCTGCACAGGATGACACGAGTCAGCCGTTGAAACGCGGAGTAAGAGGTTCGGGCGCCCTTCCTTGGAAACGTCGACGGAACTCATCGACTACCTCCTGCGACACGTTGACGCAGGCTCGTGCCCGGGTCCACGTCGTGAGCACGATGTTGTACGGGTCGTTGATGTTCTCGAAGGGTGCGGCGACCGTCGCGTTCGGCTCCTGCGCGACGAGCTGTTCCACCTGCTCCTCTAAGAACTCGTTCACGTGCGGCCGATACCAGATCACGACCTGCCCGTGCTCGAGGTTGTGGACGAGACGTTCCGGCTCGATCGCGCTCGACGGTTCGTAGAAACCCGGATCCGCGGGTCGGTCGTAATGGGGACCCGACGTCGGTGGGTTCGAGTTGTAGGGCTCGTGGGGCTGTCCCGGCCGGATGTGATCGGCACCCATATCGGGATACCTCTCGACGGGGGTGCAGTCCGCCTCCCGCTCGCCGACCTCCTCCAACGATCCCTCGAGGATCACGATCTGTCCCTCGTCCAAGACCTCTTGCACGTTCGACTCGGCGGCGAAGTTGAACACTGCGAACGCGCCGAGCGTCACCGCAAGGAGGAAGACCAGGGACAAGACGACCCCGATCCAACCGAGCACGATCCCGGCGATCGCCATCCCGTCGCCGCCTTCGCTGCCGTGGGATCGTTTGATCTGGCCGCGGCCCACGTAACCGAAGATCAGAGCGAGGACCGACCCGACGACGGGGCACATAGTCAGGCCGAGGAGGCCGGAGACGAGGGCCGCGATCGCCATCCCGTTCGTCTTCTGAACCGGAGGCACCTGCCCGCCATACTGAGGTTGGATCTGGCCGGGCGGGGGCGGGATTTGCTGCGGGGGCTCGTTCATCGCGCTCTTTGTCTCCCTATCCGAGATCCATCGCGCGGAGGATCGCAGTCACCTCCGCGTCGACACGGGCGAGAGGAGTTTCCGCCCTCATGGCTGTGTCCGGATCCTTCAACCCGTGTCCCGTCAACACGCAGACGACCATAGATCCCGGCTCGACGGCACCCTCTTGATGAAGTTTTCTGAGCCCCGCGATCGACGCGGCCGAGGCAAGCTCGACGAAGATGCCCTCCCGGGCAAGCGAGTGGTACGCCGCGATGATGTCGTCGTCGGTGACGGCTTCGATGGCGCCTGCGGAATCCCTCGCCGCCGCAACCGCCCCATCCCACGACGCCGGGTTGCCGATCCGGATCGCGGTCGCGACCGTTTCGGGTTCGTCGACCGGATGGCCGCGAACTATGGGGGCCGCGCCCTCTGCCTGGAAACCGAACATCCGCGGCGTGGAGTCGGCCCACCCGAGTTGCGTGGCCTCGCGGTAGCCGAGCCAGTACGAGGTGATGTTGCCCGCGTTCCCGACCGGCATCAGGTGCATGTTGGGAGCGCGCCCGAGAGCTTCGACGATCTCGAACGCGGCCGTCTTCTGCCCCTGGATCCGGAATGGATTCACGGAATTGACGAGCGTCACCGGGTGGTTCGCGGCCAGCTCCTGCGTCAGCGCGAGGGCGCGATCGAAATTGCCTTCGATCTCTACGACCCGAGCGCCGTGCACCAGAGCTTGTGCGAGCTTGCCTAAAGCCACCTTTCCGCTCGGGATCAACACGCCGCAACGAACGCCGGCTCGTGCCGCGTACGCGGCCGCAGACGCAGAGGTGTTCCCGGTCGACGCACAAACAACGGCTTGAGACTCCGCTTCGAGGGCTTTCGAGATCGCCAGCGTCATCCCGCGGTCCTTGAACGACCCGGTCGGGTTCAGGCCTTCGTATTTCAGCCACACTTCCGCGCCGGTCTCCATCGACAACCGTTCGGACCGCAGCAACGGCGTGTCTCCCTCGTCGAGCGTCACGACCGGAGTCAGCTCGGACACGGGCAGGTGCTCGAAGTAGCGGCCGATCACACCTCGACGACCCGCCACTCTCGCCGGATCGCTCAAGCTTCGGATGCTCCTTCGACGCGGATCGTCGACTCGACCCCCTCGACGACACCGAGATCGGCGAGATCTCTAAACGTCGCCTGATGACTGCCCTCGCTGGCGGTGTGCGTGATCAGGACAAGCGTCGCCTCGTTACCGAAGCCCTCCTGTCGAACGCTCGCGATCGAAACTTCGTATCGGGCGAAGACGCCGGCTACCTCCGACAGCACACCCGGTCGGTCCGACACTTTCAGCACGATGTAGTAGCGGACCGGAACCTCGTCCCACGGACGCATCCGCGCGTTCTCGTGGTAACAGGTGCACCCCGGCGATCGCCCACCGGCTGCGATATTGCGAGCGAGCTCGACGATGTCGCCGACGATCGCGGAGCCCGTGGGGCCTCCGCCGGCGCCGCGGCCGAAGAACATCAGCTCACCGGCTTGCTCCGCTTCGACGAAAACCGCGTTGTAGACGTCCCGCACCGCCGCCAGCGGATGGGTCTTCGGAACCATCGCGGTGTGAACGCGGGCCGAGATCTGTCCCTCGTGGCTCTCGGCGACCGCCAGTAGCTTCACCTCGTAACCCAGTTCGTGTGCGGCCGCGATGTCACTCGGTGTTATCCGCGAGATGCCTTCGCGGTGGACGTCGGCAGCGACGACGCGCGAGTTGAACGCCAGCGACGCGAGGATCGCGATCTTCGAAGCCGCGTCGTATCCCTCGATGTCCGCGCTGGGATCCAGCTCCGTGTAGCCCAGGCGCCCCGCCTCTGCAAGAGCTTCCGTGAAGGACTCGCCCGTCTCGGACATGCGCGTGAGGATGAAGTTGGTCGTGCCATTCACTATCCCCATCACTCGATGTACGCGGTCGCCCGCGAGTGATTCCTTCATCGGCCTGATGATCGGGATCCCTCCGGCAACGGCTCCCTCGAACAGGATGTCGACCCCCGCGCTGTCGGCGGCAGCGAAAATCTCCTGACCATGCGTTGCGATGAGCTCTTTGTTGGCGGTGACGACGTGTTTACCGGCCTTGAACGCCGCGAGCACCAGGTCCCGCGTCGGGTCGGTACCTCCCATCACTTCGACCACGACATCTACATCCGGGCTCGAGATGACCTCCCACGGGTCCGTCGTCAGAACATCACGATCGACGACGATGCCGCGATCTTTCGACAGGGTCTGTACCGCGATCTTGCCCAGCGTGATCGGCAGCCCGGCACGCGCGGCAAGATCGCTCGCCTCCGACA
>JAHWJK010000076.1:0-1237 GCA_019348445.1 Actinomycetota bacterium
CGCGGCCATCTCGCGTTCGAGATCACCGACCGTTTCTCCGAGACGCTGCGCGCGCGATCGCAGCTGTTCGAGATCGGCGGCTCCGGCAACGGGCGCGGTCGCGCCTGCTGCCATGAGCAGCGCGCTTCCCGCGGCAATCACCCATTTCGTCCGCATCGCTCCGTTATGGTGGGCCGCTCCGCGTGCAAGGTCAAGGGTTCAGGGGGTGATGGGTGGCTCGGATCGGCATCCTGACGGGTGGCGGGGACTGTCCTGGTCTGAATGCGGTGATCCGCGCGGTCGTCCGCAAGGGAGTCAATCAGTACGGGCACGCGATCGTGGGCTACCGCGACGGGTGGCGCGGCGTGCTCGAGAACAACACCGTCAGTCTCACTCCCGAGAACACCGGTGGAACCCTCCATCGCGGAGGAACGATCATCGGCTCGTCCCGCACCAACCCGTTCAAGGAAGAGGGCGGAGTGGACCGCGTCCGCGACAACCTGACGTCGGAACACATCGATGCGCTGATCGTGGTCGGCGGCGAGGACACACTCGGAGTTGCGAACAAGCTCGCCGCGGAAGGATTGAACGTCGTCGGCGTTCCGAAGACGATCGACAACGATCTCAACGGAACCGACTTCACGTTCGGGTTCAACACGGCCGTGCAGATCTGCACCGACGCGATCGACAGACTCCATACGACGGCCGAGTCGCACAACCGCGTCATCGTGCTCGAGGTCATGGGTCGCCACGCGGGATGGATCGCCGTTTACTCGGGCATGGCGGGAGGAGCGGACGCGATCCTGATCCCGGAGCGCCCCTTCGACATCGACCACGTCTGCGACCACATCAGGCATCGACACAAGAAGGGTCGCTTCTTCTCGATCGTCGTCGTGGCCGAAGGCGCTAAGCCGAGCGAAGGCAGTGAGGTCACCCAGGAGGCCGAGACCGATGCGTTCGGTCACGTCCGCCTCGGCGGCATCGGGATGCTGCTCGAGCGAGAGATCGAAGGACGAACCGGATTCGAGACGCGGGCGACGATCCTCGGTCACATCCAGCGAGGAGGGACGCCGACCGCGTACGACCGAGTGTTGGCGACGCGCTTCGGCATCGCGGCCATAGATGCGGTGCAAGACCGCGACTTCGGAAAGATGGTGGCGCTGCACGCGACCGACATCGTGCGCGTTCCTATCTCCGACGCGGTCGACCAGCTGAAGACGGTCGACCCGGCCCTCTACGAAAGCGCCGAAGTCTTCTT
>JAHWJK010000076.1:1337-2435 GCA_019348445.1 Actinomycetota bacterium
CCGACGCCGGAGATGCGCAAGGCGATGGCCGAGGCCGAGGTCGGCGACGACGTTTTCGGCGACGATCCCACCGTCAATTCGCTGCAGGAGTACTGCGCGGATCTTCTCGGCAAGGAAGCCGGATTGTTCGTCCCCACGGGATCGATGGGGAATCAGGTCGCCCTCGGCGCGCAGAGCAGGATGGGTGACGAGGTCGTGTGCGAGAGCGGCGCTCACTTCATCCACTACGAAGGTGGATCTGTCGCGGCCAACCTCGGTCTCGTCACGCGGCCGCTGCCTGGAACCGACGGCATCCTCGGCGCCGATCAGGTCGCCGCTGCGATCCGCAAGGGAACCGACCACAACCCGCACACCGCCGTCGTCGCGTACGAGAACACGCACAACGCCGCGGGAGGAAAGGTGTTCCCGCTCGATGAGGCGCAAGCGATCTCGAAGATCTGCCGCGAGAACGACGTCGCTGTTCACCTCGACGGGGCGCGCCTCTTCAACGCACAGGCCGCGACCGGCATCCGCGCATCGGAATGGGCGGCGACGGCCGACACCGTCAGCTTCTGTTTCTCGAAGGGACTGGGAGCGCCTATCGGATCGATGGTCGTCGGTTCCACCGCCGTCATCAAAGAAGCCCGGCGACTGCGTAAACGGATGGGCGGCGGGATGCGGCAGGTCGGTGTGATCGCGGCTGCGGCTCGAGTCGCGATCGAAACCGGCGTCGACCGGCTCGCCGAGGATCACGCGAACGCGACGCGACTTGCTGAAGGCCTCGCGGACCTGCACGCGGATGCCGTCGATCTGTCGAAGGTCGAAACGAACATGGTCTACGTGGATCTGAGGCCGTTCTCGAAACGAGGCCCCGAAGTCAGGGACGAACTGGCCCGATACGGCATCGTTACGCTCGCGGCCGGAGCGGATGTGATGCGTCTCGTGACACACCGCGATGTCGCTGCCGACGGCGTAGAGCGAGCGCTGGCGGCGTTCAAGGCGGTCCTGACGACTTAACCGGCCGCGCTTGGTCGCGTTTATGCAGGTGAGCTGCGGGTAAAGGCGTTACGTGGACTGCCGTTTCACTCTTTGTTTGCCGCGGGACGAAGCCAGCGTCCC
>JAHWJK010000076.1:2535-8222 GCA_019348445.1 Actinomycetota bacterium
GAGAACGGGTCGGTCGTTCATCTAGTCAAGAAGTTGGATCTGAAAGAAGACTCGATCCTCAGGAAGCTCGCCGCGGTCGGGTAGTTCCGAGGATCAAAGTCCAGGAGGGGGACGCGAAGAAGGGGGCCGGTTCACCGGCCCCCTTCTCGTCGTTCGGCTCTCTAGTTGTTCGGCGGCGCCGCGCTGATGTCGGCGAGACCGGAGCCCGAGTCCAGCGAAACCGCCAGGTCGCCCAGCGACACGATGCCAACCGGCTGGTTTCCCTCGACGATCGGGAGGCGACGGATGTTCTTCTCTCTCATCAGTTTCACCGCGTCGCCGGCGTCATCGTCGGGGCTCAATGCAACCAGGTCCGTGGACGCGATGTCGATCGCCTTGACGGAGTTCGGGTCCTGGCCTTCGGCTACGACGCGTACCGCGATGTCGCGGTCCGTGACGATCCCGGCGAGCTCGCCGTTGCGCGTGATGAGGGCCGGGCCGACGTCCGCTTGCTTCATCGCCTTCGCGGCTTCAACGACCGTTGCGGATTCTTCGATCGTGATCGGGTCTTTGGTCATTACCTCTCGGATGCTGACCGACATATGGCCTCCCTCTCTCTAGCCGTTCGGTGCTCGCGCTTACTTACCCGAGGCGTTCGTATGGGAAACTGGAGGCATACAGGGGAGCTCGGGCGAACCGGGCTGAGAGGCGAGCTAGATGCGCTCGCGACCCTCATGACCCGATCGGGTTAGGACCCGCGTGGGGAGGCTTGTGAGATCTCCAGACATCACCATCGTCGGCGCCGGTGCGATCGGCGCGGCCTGCGCGTGGCAACTCGCGCAAGCGGGTCTCGACGTGACGATGATCGGCGACGCATCCGCACCGGCCGCGTCATCGGTGGCGGCCGGGATGCTTGCGCCCGTCACCGAGGCCGAGTTTGGCGAAGAGGCGTTGCTGAAGCTCAACCTCGTCTCCAGCGAGCTCTATCCGGGGTTCATCGAAGAGCTAAATGATGCCGCCGGGGTCGACCTCGGCTATCGACGGTGCGGAACCCTGATGGTCGCTCGCGATTCCGACGACAACCGGGTGCTCGAACAGATCCACGCGTTCCAACGACGACTAGGCCTGGCCGCCCAACGGTTATCGGGACGTGCCGCCCGAGAGTTGGAGCCGGTGTTGGCACCTCGAACGCGGGGAGCGATCCTCGTCGAAGACGATCACCAGATCGACCCGTCCGCGTTCGTCGATGCTCTCCGGCGGGCCGCGGTCGCGGCGGGGGTAGAGGAGCGCGTCGGACACGTCGTTGAGGTTGGTCGCGGGTTCGTGCGCCTGGAGGATGGAACGACGCTGTCGTCCGGCAAGGTCGTCGTCGCGGCCGGGTCCTACACCGGAACGATCCGCGGCATCGCTGAGATGGTCCCCGTGCGTCCCGTGAAAGGTCAGCTCGTCCATCTCCGCGCCCGTCGGGGCGCGCTGTTGCCGACGCGCAACATCAGGGGACTCGATGTCTACGTCGTGACCCGAGCCGACGGCCGGGTCGTCGTCGGTGCGTCGGTCGAAGAGCAAGGGTTCGACGTGACGCGGACTGCGGGGGCGGTGCACGACTTGCTCCGGGAGGCGTACGCGATCCTGCCGGGCATCACCGAGCTGGAATTCGTCGGCGTTACCGCGGGGTTGCGCCCGGCCACGCCCGACAACGCGCCGGTGATCGGAGAGATCGCGCCCGACGTCATCGTCGCGACCGGCCACTACCGCAACGGCATACTGCTGACACCGATCACGGCCCGCGCCGTCGCGGCCTTGGTCGACGGTCGAAGTGACGAAGTCGTGGCGTCGTTCGGGGCGCAGCGATTCGCGACTGAGGGCGTGGCCGGATGAGGGTCGTGGTGAACGGCACGCCAACGGAATTGAGAGAAGGTGCGTTAGTTACCGACGCGGTCGCGGCGCTTCGTCCGGACAATGAAGGACGCGGCATCGCCGTCGCCGTCAACGGAGCCGTGATCCCCAAGAGCGAGTGGGCTCGGGTCGAGCTCGCTCCCGAAGACAGCGTCGAGGTCCTGACTGCGGTTGCAGGAGGTTGATGTGGACGATCCGCTCGTCATAGCCGATCGTTCCTTCTCGTCTCGGTTGATCATCGGGACCGGTGGGATCCGCAGCCTCGACGCGCTCGAGCAGGCGATAGTCGCGTCGGGAGCCGAGATGGCGACCGTCGCGATGAGACGCGTCAGCACCGAAGCCACCGGCTCGATCCTCGACGTCGTCGAGAGGACCGGTTGCAGCGTTTTGCCGAACACCGCCGGGTGCTTCACCGCGCAAGAAGCCGTGGTTACCGCAAGGCTGGCTCGCGAGGCTCTCGAGACCAACTGGATAAAGCTCGAGGTCATCGGTGATGACAAGACGCTTCTTCCCGATCCCATCGAACTGTTGGACGCCGCCGAAACACTGGTGGACGAAGGCTTCACCGTCCTCGCCTACACGAACGACGATCCGATAGTGGCCCGCAGGCTCGAAGACGCCGGCTGCGCGGCTGTGATGCCGCTCGGCTCGCCGATCGGAAGTGGGATGGGGATCAGGAACCCGTACAACATCAGCCTGATCGTTAACGACACGCGCGTTCCGGTCATCCTCGACGCGGGGATCGGTACCGCGTCGGACGCCGCGATCGCGATGGAGCTCGGTTGTGACGGCGTTCTCCTCGCGAGCGCGGTCACGCGCGCGGAGTCGCCGGCCGCGATGGCCGAAGCGATGCGCAAAGCTGTGGAAGCCGGACGTCTCGCGTTCCTCGCGGGCCGTATCCCCAGGCGCTTGTACGCGGAGCCTTCCTCTACGTTCGAGGGGTTGCCGGACCTCTAGCCGTCACGGCCCGATGAGGAGCGACCCGTTGAGCTCGGTCGTTCCTTTCTTGAGCTCGAGGTCGATCGAATCCTGTCGCGTCTCACCGGCGGGGACGGCTCCGATGTCGACCGGGATCGTCGTCTTGCCTATCAACACGCTGACCGTGCCGCGCCAAGGGTGCTCCGTGAGGTTCGTGATCGGCAGGATCAGCGTGATGTTGCCGCCGGTCCCGGCGCGCGCTTTCGTCTCGAGCGTGAGACCGCCGCACAGCTGACCCGTGTCTCCGCGCCCGATGCGCATCGACGACAACACCTCGGGGTCACCGTCGGTGACGACGACGGTGAAAGGTTGCTCGGCCTCTTCCTTGCACGTCAGTACGTGCGTCAGGCCTCGCAGCGACGACATCCCGATCGGGATGAGGAACGCGCCTAGCAGCGCGAGGAGAGCGAGGCGGGAACGCAGTATCGGCGGCACGTAGACACCTTAGTGCGCGTGTCACGGCATCGTCGTTTGGGTAAGCAAAGGAGATCGGATCGACCAAGGGGGGCTGCGATGCCGAAAGAGTGGAGCAACAAGAGAGAGCGCCAGTACGAGCACGTAAAGGACAGCGCCAAGAAGCAGGGAAAGCCGGCGAAGGCCGCCAAGCGCATCGCCGCTGCGACCGTCAACAAGGAGCGCGCCCGGTCCGGCGAAGCGAAGAAAGCCAGCAAGAGCTCGAAAAAGGACATCTCGTCGGGACGCAGAGGCGGGCTTCGTTCCGGGACGAACCGGCCGAAGGGCCGCACGAAGGAGCAGCTCTACAACGAAGCCAAGCGGCGCGGGATATCCGGTCGCTCGAAGATGAACAAGGATCAGCTCCAGAAGGCATTGGCCGGCAAGTCGAAGTGATGTGACGGCTTACATCGGCACGTCTGGGTGGCAGTACCGCCACTGGCGCCACACCTTCTATCCGCAAGGTGTGGCGCAGGCGCGGTGGCTCGAGTTCTATTGCGAACGGTTCCAGATCGTCGAGCTCAACAACTCGTTCTATTCGCTGCCCAAGGAACAGACGTTCGAGAAGTGGCGACTTCGCACGCCCGACGATTTCATCATGGCGGCGAAGATGAGCCGCTATCTCACCCATATCAAGAAGCTCAAGGAACCGCAGGAGCCGATCGAACGTTTCTTCAGCCGCGCTCGGTTCCTCGGCGACAAGTTGGGTCCCGTACTGATCCAGCTTCCGCCGACGTTGAAGGCAGATCCGGAAGCTCTCGACGAAACGCTGTCCTTGATGCCGGAGCACGTTCGCACCGTCGTCGAGTTCCGCCACGATTCGTGGTGGAGTGATGAGATCCGCTCGATCCTCGAGAAGCACAACGCCGCCAATTGCCTGGCCGATAGGGGAGCGAAGCCGGTAACCGAGCTGTGGAAGACGACGGAGTGGACGTTCGTGCGTTTCCATGCCGGACTTGCATCGCCGCACCCTTGCTATCGCAAGAAAACGCTGGAGGAGTGGGTCGAACGACTGCAGGCGCAGTGGACGCCTAAGGACGACATCTATGTCTTCTTCAACAACGACCCGCGTGCCTGCGCGTTGCGGGACGCCATCTGGTTCGCGGACCTGATGCAGAAAGCAGGATGGGAGACGACACGCGTGCCGAAGCGCTCCGACGTGACCGTCGGAGACATCGACTCCGCTGCGTGGGCGGCGACTTCACCACTGGGAGCGAAAGTTCGTAGCGGTTAAACGCGTCTAACGTGCGGACGTGCTTTTAAAACTTGCGAAAACGTTTGCGGTTCTAGTCGGCTTATTTGCTGCGATCCTCGGAGTAGAGGTCTATCTCGCGTACAGCCGCGAATACCTGCCGACGTCGCCCGTTCTCGAGTTGGGTGGAACGTTCGGCCCCCCCGACGGGAAGCCTCTTCGTTTCACGGTATTGGGAGATTCGACCGCCGCGGGTTTGGGGGCCGGCGACCCACAGCATGCATACGCATCCGTCTTATCGGAACGGCTCGGCGACCGCGGATGGCGCGTCGATCTCACGGCTCTTGGCGTCTCCGGCGCACGCGTACGAGATGTTCTCGAAGAGCAGGTACCTCTGGCGGTGGAGACAGAGCCGGACCTCGTCTTCATCGGGATCGGCGCGAACGACACGACCCACCTCACTCCGCTGGGCGATGTGGAGCGATACATGGCCGAGGCACTCGATCTCCTCGAAGACACCGGTGCCGTGATCGTGGTGGCGGGGCCCCCGGATATGCGCGCCGACGCGTGGTTGGAGCCGCTGCGATCGATCGTCGGTTGGCGTGGTCGTCAGGTCGCCGACCGGATCGAGGAGGTTGCAGAGGAGCGAGACATCCCGGTCGTCCCGCTCGCCGAGCAGACGGGCCCGTTCTTCGCTGCTCACCCGGAGGAAGCGTATGCATCCGACTTGTTCCACCCGGGTCCGGGTGGCTACCGCGCGTGGGCCGATGCGATCTTCCCCGTCCTCATCGACGCCCTCGAGCGTCGTAATGATTGACACCAGCACCTAGGGGAGGACAGCCCCCCGCCCCCGTCGAACCTTGCTGACGACGATTTTCCAGAGGGGGGCAGACGTGAAGCATTTCCAGGTGCTCGGGCTTGCGGCCGTGATCGTGCTGTCGGCCTTAGGACCGGGAGTCGTCGACGCGTCGCCGCGCGACGTCGATCCCTACAAGACCACACCCGCCGCGAAGTGTGGCCCCGGCTCCCGACCTGAAGGATCGACGCAAGGGCGTGTCCCGCGCAAGGACCACGAGAGTGGGCGCGCCAAGAAGGGTTACTTCTGCAACGCGAAGCAGCTCGCGAAGTTCGGCAATTCGGGCGGCTACCGCGTCCATCGCTACGTCGACAAGAAGGGGCACGAATGCGC
>JAHWJK010000012.1:0-16116 GCA_019348445.1 Actinomycetota bacterium
CCGGGACCGAGATCCTCGGCAAGGTAGTAGCCGTCCTCCGCAAGCTCTGAGTGCAGCTAGGACGTGAGGTACGGCTCGAAGTCCGAGAGGCGGTGCCGCGGGATACGCGCCAGCAGTCTCGTTCCTTCTTCGGTGTAGCTCTCCTCGACGACCTCGCCGACCTGATGAACGCGCGCGGTCACTCCCCCGCGATCGAACGGGATCTCCAGGACGACCTCGACTCGCAGCCGGGACAACTCCGCCTCGATGCGTTCGAGCAGGTCCTCGATGCCCTCGCCGGTCGTGGCCGAGATGAAGGCTGCTTCGGGAAACGCTCCACGGATCTTGTCGAGCTCGACATCCGTCAGCAGGTCGATCTTGTTCATCACGAGGAGCGACGACTTGCCCGTGACACCGATGTCCTTCAAGACCCCGTTCACCGCATCGATCTGTCGCTCCGGATCGCGGTTCGCATCGACAACGTGCAGTAGGAGTGTCGCCTCGCGCACCTCTTCTAGTGTCGAGCGGAAGGCTTCGACAAGGTCGTGGGGCAACTTCCTGACGAACCCGACGGTGTCGGTAAGAAGCACCTCTTCACCGCGCGGCAACTCCAACCGCCTCGTCGTCGGGTCGAGCGTAGAGAACAGTTGGTTCTCGACCAGAACACCTGCTTCCGTCAACCGTCGAAGTAGTGACGATTTCCCCGCGTTCGTGTACCCGACCAGCGCCACAACCGCGGCACCGGTCTTCTCACGACGCTTCCTTTTGACCTGCCTGGTGCGCTCCAGATCCTCGAGATCTTTCTTTACGCGCTGGATCCGGCGGAGGATCGCTCGCCGTTCTGCTTCGAGTGCAGTCTCACCCGGCCCCCTGGTACCGATGCCACCACCGAGGCGCGACAACACGTCACCCCAACCGCGCAACCGCGGCAGTCGATAGTTCAGTTGTGCGAGTTCCACTTGAAGTTTCCCCTCGGCCGAACGCGCGTGCTGGGCGAAGATGTCGAGGATCAACCCGGTCCTGTCGATGATCTTCAGTCCGCGTTCGGCGAGCGGGTTTACGCCGGCCATCTCTTCGAGGTTGCGGCCCTGCGCCGGGGTCAGCTCGTCGTCGAAGATGAGCATGTCCGCGTCCAGCGCTGCAGCCGCATCAACGATCTCCTTGACCTTCCCCTTGCCGAGATAGGTAGACGAGTCGGCGCTGTCGCGTTTCTGGAGGAACCGATCCACGGAATCGGCACCGGCAGTATCCGCAAGTGCCTCGAGCTCCTCGAGCGACCACTCAGCCTCATCGGTGTCGGTCTTGCCGATCACGGCACCCACGAGCACCGCGCGTTCGCGTTCGGGACGCGTGGAGTGCGTACTAGTGGTCCGAGTCAGGTGACGATCTTCCTCAGGCGTTCGACGCCTTCTTCGAGGCGATCGTCCGCGAGTGTCAGAGAGAACCTCACGAATCCTTCACCGGAAGGGCCGTATCCGTTTCCGGGAGCTACGACGATGTCGGCTTGGTCGAGGAGGTAGGTGGTGAACGATTCGGAGTTGTGGCCCTCGGGGACGGGAACCCACAGATAGATCGAACCTCTCGGAGGCTCGACGATCACCCCCATCGACTTCAGACCGTCGCACAGGAGGTCGCGGCGGTGACGATAGGTCTCGATCGTCGCGAGCAGATCGTCTTGCGGGCCTTCCAGCGCCGCGATCCCGGCCCGCTGAACCGCATCGAAGATCCCCGAGTCGATGTTCGTCTTGAGTCTCTTGATGGCTTCGATCGCTTCCGTCGCACCGGCCACCCACCCGATGCGCCACCCGGTCATGTTGTAAGTCTTGGACAGCGAGTGGAACTCGATCGCACAGTCGAGCGCGCCCGGCACCTGTAAAGCACTTGGAGCGACGAAGCCGTCGTAAGTGATCTCGGTATAGGCAGCGTCGTGGCACAACAAGAGATCATGTCGCCGGCAGAACTCCACCGCGGTCGTAAAGAAATCGAGGCCGACGCACGCCGCGGTCGGGTTCGAGGGATAGTTCAACCACAGCACGCGCGCCCTCTCGAGTGTCTGCTCATCGAGCGCGTCGAGATCCGGCTTGAAGTCGTTCTCGGCCGTCAACGCCAGCAACTCCGGCTCGCCGTGCGACAGGATCGTCCCGGTTTCGTAGACGGGATATCCGGGGTCCGGGATGAGCGCGACGTCACCCGGATCGATGAACGCGACCGGCAGATGGAAGATCCCTTCCTTCGACCCGACCAGCGGTTGGATCTGGGTATCGGGATCCAACGAAACGCCGAAGCGGCGCTCGTACCAGTCCGCGATGGCCCGGCGAAACTCCGGCATCCCCGTGTACGAGGGATAACGGTGCGTAGCCGCGTCCCGCGCCGCATCGGCTAAGGCTTCGACCACGTGCTGCGGCGTCGGCAGGTCCGGGTCGCCGACGCCGAACGAGATGATGTCCGCGCCCCGCGCCTTTGCCTCGGCGACCTTGCGATCGATCTCGGCGAACAGATACGGCGGCAGCTTCTCGATCCGTTTGGCGGTTCTCACAGCTCCCCCGTGAACGACTTCTCCGCAGGACCCGTCAGGAAGACCGGCCTCTCGTCGTCCAACGACCCGGCCCACTCGACCTCGACATCCCCGCCGGGTAACGACACGATCACGTTCTCATTGGAGCCGCCGATCAGCTTCGCTGCGACGGCTACGGCACACGCGCCCGTGCCGCAGGCGAGCGTTTGGCCGGATCCTCGTTCCCACACCGTCATCGTCACGTGGTCCGACGAGTCCACCCGCGCCCACTCCACGTTCGTTCCGTTCGGGAACACGGGCAACGTTTCTATGGCTGGTCCGATAGTTGTGATCGGGGCGGCCGCGGGATCATCCACGAACAGGACCGCGTGAGGGTTCCCCATCGAGAGGACCGTCGCTTCGACCACCTCGGACTCGAGTTCGAGCTTCGCGTGCAGCGCATCGGTACCGTCCCACGCCATCGGAATCTTCGCCGGCTCGAAGATCGGCGGACCCATGTCGACGCGCACCCTCCCGTCGTCGAGGACGGTGACGACCTTGACTCCGGCGCGGGTCGACACTTTCAGCTGCGACTTGTCACTCAGCCCCTCTTCCCGAGCGAAGAGCGCGAGGCACCTGATGCCGTTTCCGCACATCTCGCCGAGCGTGCCGTCAGAGTTCACGTAGTCCATGAAGAGATCGGCGTCGTCGGTGGGGCGGGCGGGTGATACGCGGATGACACCGTCGGCACCCACACCGAACCGCCGGTCACAGATCGTCTTGACCTGAGCGGCGTCGAGGCTGATCCGGTCGTCGGGGTCCGCAATCATGACGAAGTCGTTGCCGATGCCGTGCCATTTCGCGAATCTCATGGTGGCTAGGTTATCTGGACTCTCTTGCCTAACTCTGAACGCCGCTCATCGCGTTGCGCCTCGTAGCACGTCGAGGACGCGCTCGACGGCATCGACACGAGACGCGTCGACCCAGGTGATCCTCGGATCTGCCTTGAACCAGGATTCCTGCCGGCGCGCGAAGCGCCTCGTCGCCGTCACGATGTCGTCGCGAAGAAGGGACGGCTCAGATTCGAGAACCTGCCGATACCCAAGCGCCTGCCGCGCGGTCCTCCCCATCACCGGCGCCACCGTTCGGACCTCGTCAACCAAGCCCGCTTCGAGCATCCATTCGACGCGCTGTGCAATGCGAGCATCGAGGTCGTCGCGCGAACGACTGAGACCCACCGCGACGAGGTCGTAGATGCTGTCGTAGTTATCCCAGCTGACATTGTCCGAAAAGGGCCGGCCGGTGATCTCTATGACCTCTAGGGCACGGATGGTTCGACGCGCATTGTTTGGGTCGATCTTCATCGCGGCCTTCGGATCCATCTTCTCTAAACGCGCGTAGAGCGCCTCGGCGCCGATCTCTTCGGCCTCCTCTTCCAGTCGCGTGCGCACGTCCGGTTCGCGCGGCGGGAACGAGAGGTCGTCTACGACCGCTCGGTAATAGAGCCCGGAACCTCCGACCAGGAGGGGCTGCCTACCGCGGTTCGCGATGTCGTCGATCGAGGCGCGGGCGTGTTCCTGGAACTCGGACACGGAGACGTCGTGGCTGGGATCGAACAGATCGATCAGATGATGCGGCACTCGCTCGCGCAGGTCGGCATTCGGCTTCGCGGTCCCGATATCCATGCCGCGGTAGACCTGCATCGAGTCGACCGACACGATCTCCGCGCTCAGCTCCTCCGCGATCTGCAGTGAGATCTCGGTCTTCCCCACCGCGGTCGGCCCCACGATCGCGGCGACGCGGATCACACGACCTCCGCGACCAGATACCCGACACCAACGGGAGCCTCGTGCGCCAAGACCCGCGCCCGTCGTCCGGCGAACATCTCTCCGAAACAGGTCAGGACTCCGGCCGCGCAAGTTCCCGGCAGGTCCACGCTCTCGCTACCGATCTCTCTCGTCAGGGACGCGATGAAACGCTCTTCGCACTCTCGAGCGCCCGAGATCTCCGTGAGTGGTGCACGCGCCGATAGACCCGCCGAGAGGTTCGCGCTCGCGAGGACTCCGATGCGTCGCTCGATATCCAGGGCGAGACGCTGGCCATCGGCAACACCGATCGCAACGACGGGAACACCCCAATCCCGGAGGAGCAACGGCACGACGACCCCGTGATCTGCAGCTCGATCGATAGCCGGCAAATCGACCGCCGCGACGAGCTCGTCGTCGGTCTCGTTCTCGACCTCGATCCCCGGAACGCCGAAGGCACGCAAGTCACCGGAAGCGTTGCGGTAGACACCGGCTCGAGGCGCGTGCGGCGTCAGGATGACGATCGAGTCCACTTCGACTGCGATCGCCGCGACCGCGTCGCGGATCGTCGTTGCCGCGCCGGCAACCTCGTTGCTTTCGAATTCGGGTAGTAGGAGGGGCGCGTGCGGAACGATCGCCCCGGCAACTACGGGCAGGAGCTACACCCTGACGTCGCCGAGACGAGTGGCAGTGTCAGCGTTGGTCTCGGGTCGCGTCGAGGTCCGCCGACAAGTGCGCCTTCGAGGTGATGAGGCGACGCGGATGTGACCTCAACGGTCCGGAACGTCCCGGCGGCGGCCGTGTCATCGCTGAAGTGAACGAGCTTGTTGGTTCGAGTACGCCCGGTCACGCGGCTCGCGTCCTTCTTCGATGACCCTTCGACCAGGACCTCTTCGATGCGACCGACGACAGCTTCGTTGCGTTTCAGCGACCACCGCTCCTGCACGGCCACCAAGCGGTCGAAGCGTTCCTGAACGACCTCTTTCGGGATCTGGTCCGCGAACTCGGCGGCCTCGGTCATCGGGCGCGGGGAGTACTGGAACGTGAACGCGCCGTCGTACCCGACCTCCTCGACGAGGGAAAGCGTTTCGTCGAACTCAGCGTCGGTCTCAGCGGGGAATCCCACGATGATGTCGGTTGTGATCGCGATACCGGGCATCGCCTCACGCACCTTGTGCACCTTCTCGAGATAGCGACCGCGGTTGTACGCTCGCTTCATCCGCCTCAGAACGGAGTCCGATCCCGATTGCAAGGGCAAGTGGATGTGTTCGCAGACGGTTCGGGATTCGGCCATCGCCGCGATCGTGTCGTCACGAAAGTCCTTCGGATGAGGCGACGTGAACCTGACGCGTTCGAGTCCCTCGACGCGGTCGAGTTCGCGCAACAGACGAGCGAACATCGGCGTCCCATCCAGATCCCGTCCGTACGAGTTCACGTTCTGACCTAACAGCGTGACCTCAACGACGCCGTCCACCACCAGGGCCTCGACCTCGGCCACGATGTCTCCGAGCCTGCGGCTCGCTTCTCGCCCCCTGACGGCCGGGACGATGCAGAAAGTGCACGAGTTGTTGCATCCGATCGAGATCGACACCCATCCGTGCCACGGTGAGCTGCGCCTCGAGGGCAGCGCGGAGGGGAATGTCTCGGTTTGCTCGACGATCTCGAAGGCGGGGCCGTGCTCGGCTTCTCGCAGCAAACGCGGCAGGCTCCCGAGATTGTGGGTCCCGAGGACCACGTCGACATATGGCGCGCGCTTCTGGATCGTTGCTTTGTCCTTCTGCGCCAGACACCCACCGACAACGATCTTCATGTCCGGGTTCGCGTCTTTGATCGGCTTCAGGTGGCCGAGATTCCCGTAGAGACGCTGGTCGGCCTTCTCTCGGATGCAACACGTATTGAAGACGACGACCTCGGCTTCGTCGGGGCTGTCAGCTTGTGAGTAACCCTCGGTCTCGAGCATCCCTGCCAACCGCTCCGAGTCGTGCTCGTTCATCTGACACCCGTAGGTCGTCACGAAATACGTCTTGGCACCCATCTCGACAAGCGTAGCCCCGAACGCGAGACACCCGCCCCCAGAAAGGGGCGGGTGTCTCGCAAAGGAGCAGGGACTAGCCGTCGGTGCCGACGATGAGCTCGCGGAACCGGTTGTACATGAACGAGCACCCGATCATCAGCACGCCGAGCCCCACGAAGGCGATCGTTCGCTGCAGGATCTCGAGCTGCCACAGATCGACGGTGACCATCTTCATGAGAGTGAACCCGAAGATCGCGAGCCCGAGGTAACGCGCCCAACGTTGCTTGAACGCAACCCCCGCGACGAGCAATGCCGTGGAATACGACAGCCACACAGCCGACAGGACGAACTGGGTCGTCGCGTATATCTCTGCAACGTGAACCCGGCGAATGACCTCGAACCGCGCCTCTTGAGTCAGCCACCCCAGCGTCAGGACGCTCGCGGTCACCAGAACGGCTTGGGTGATCGGGCGCTGCCACTCATCGTCGCCGGATCGAGAGACGAGCCACGCGGTCAGGTAGAGAACCGCGACCTGCGCCCCGATAGCCACTGACGTCGGCGTCACCAGCAGGCGATCCGGCACGTAAGCCGCCATCGTGTCGACGGTCCCGATCAACCCCACCACGATCAGAGCAGCCGCCGCCGACCGCGCGAGGACGTCGTCCATGACGCCGCCGATATAGAGCAGGACCGCACCTTCCACTGCCCAGATGAGGTGAACCACGGGTCCATCCGCGATCAGCGGCGCCGCAAGAGTGATGAACCCGACCGACAACGCAGCCATGATGACGGTCAGCGGAACCCGCGTTCTGTCGTCGGAGTAAGCGAGCACCGCGAACAGCGCATAGATACCGCCGGCGACGAGAGCAAAGATGCCCCGCTCGACGGGACCCGACGGGTCGAGGAAGTAAAGCCCGGCGCCCAGGTAGAGGAACGCAACGGCTGCTTCCAAACCGGCGTCGATGGGCCCGACGTTGCGATCCTCTCGCGTCGCTTGCACGAACGGGATGACGGTAAACAGGATCCAGAGCACGCTCGTGAAGCCGAGGCCTTCGACCACGCTCGCCTGCGGCGCCACGATGACGGTGATGACGACCGTGCCCGCAAGCGCGAGCTTGTTGAGGCTCGCCCACCGCTTGTAGAACGCGAGACACACCACGCCGAGGTCGACGCCGACCACGTAAGTCATCGCCGCGATCGGATCGTCCGTCGCCATGAAATACGGATTCATGAATCCGCCGAGTGTCGCCATGATCGCCAGCGGCAACGAGTCGTACCCAATCGCGAGCCATGCGCTTAGCAACGCGACTCCGCTAAGTAGGGTCAACGCTTGTGCCGGCGAGATCAGGTCGAACGTGAACTGGGCAGCGAGAACGGACAGATAGAGCATCGCGACGCCGCCGGCGCTCAGCGCGTGAGCGAAGTTGATCCATTCCCTACGACGCGCGATGTGACCCCACCCGATCAACGCGAACCCAGAGACTGCCCCGAGGGTGACGCGGGCGGCGGGATCGATCAGGCCCTGGTCGACCGCGTAGCGATAACCGAACGCGGCTCCGATCAGGAGCGCCAACACTCCGACCCTGGCGAACCAGGTCCCGACGACGTTGTCTTCGATGCTCGTGCCGTAGACGGAGATGTCATCGGCACCGTTCGTCTTCCTCTGACTCATCGAGCACTCCTTTCTTCCTGCTCTTCCTTTTCTTGCTTCCGATCACGGACGAATACGCTCAGAGCGATCCCCGAAACGAGATGGAGCGCGACGTTTCCTCCGGTGACGGGAACGAGGTCTCCGATGGTCGAAGCCATCGGTGCGGCCTCCAGGACGGCGAGCCCCACGAGCGCTGCGCTTGCGACCGCTATCGGTGCCCTCGACGTACAGCGGAGCAACATCACGGCGACTGCGACATGGAATGCGCTCAGAAGCGGGTTCGCCTCGAAGAGACCGAGGTCGGTCCCGGTGGCTCCGGTGATGCCTGCGAATCCACCCTGCGCGAAGCCCGCCATCCCAACCACGAGCAACGTGACACCCACGATGACGGCCGTGCGGTCGGGGGCCGGGCGCTCGGCGCGCGGTTTGAACGTGGGTTTCTCGAATCTCCAGAACACGAGCACGAGAGGAACCAGGGTCGCGGTGAGGATCGCGAGCCACAATGGGCGCGTCGCCCACCACGCCGCCGTGCCTCCTTCGTGCTGAGGAAACCCGAGGGGGTATGCGATGGCGACCGCGATCAGCAGCGCAGTCAGGTGCCACAGGAAGACCGTCATGATCATCGAGTTAGCGGCGATGACGGCGCTCCACGGGCGCGACCTTTGAAGCCACGTGCTGACGGTGTCGCGAGCGAGCATCGTCAGCGAGACGAGCCAGAGGGTCAGGGCGAGCAAGCAGACGCTTGGTGGGTCGTTGTTCGAGACACCGTCTCCGGTGACTCCAACCATGCTCCGTGAGTAAACGGAGATGTTCGTGAGGAGCACCAGCGCGCCAAGAGCCGTCGCCGCGCACGTCGCGAACGCGCGGCGGGTGAGCGTGCCGAGCGTCCCATCGGCGTAGAAGAAGCCAAGCTGGTGAGCGAAGAGCCAGACGAATGCGAAGTTCAGGTAACCGACGAGCTCGAAGTCGAACGCGATCCGAGCAACGTCCACCACGATCGTCCCCGCGATCATCGCGAGCGGCACGCGAATCCCGAATCGGTGATGCAGCGCGAGCATCACGGGAGCCAGCGCGATGACAAGCGTATAAACGGCGAGAAACCAGACCGGCTTCGCGATCAGCGCGGTCGAATGTGCAACGGCAGGTCCGAGGTCGAAGACGTGCTCGAGCGCGAGTGCGAGGACGAGCCACGTCCCGATGAATGCGACCGTCGGCCTCATCAGCCTCTCGACGCGAGACCTGATGAACTCGCCGGGGCTTTCTCCTCGCGCGTATGCCGCCTTCAGCGAGACTAGGTTCGAGAACCCCCCGACAAAGAAGAAGATGGGCATCACCTGAAGGACCCAGGTCAGGATCCAGATGCCCGGGATGACCTCGAGCGCGTTCTCACCCGAGATCTGCCTCCCGTCATAGAAAACGATCGCCATCAGCCAGTGGCCGAAGACGACGACGCCGATGCTGAGGGCTCTGAGGAAATCGACGTAACGATCGCGGGACTGCGGCGTCGCGGCTGCGAGTTCCTTAACCGACAGGCTTCCGTGCGCTGCAACTGCCATTCGTTCCTCCTTTCGAGCGTGTCTGTTCATCATCGAAAGGAGACGCATGCGGCGGTAGACGAGGAATCGCCCAGATGCGGGTTCCGAAACCCCTCAATTCCGCCTGGGTACTTTCGGCAAGCGGCCCACGTGGCACGCTGAGCACTGATGTCGACCACGATCGAGCACGACCGTCAGAACGGCGCAGCCGACCCGGAGCGGTATCAACGGACGCTCGCGCGCGGGATCCTCGTTTTCAGGTGGGTGTGGCTCGCGTGGATGACGGCACTCGCCGTCGCGTCGGCGGAAGACTTCACGATCCCGGCGCTCGCGTGGGCTTCGATCGGTGCCGCTGCGGCATGGACCGCATGGCTCACGGCCACCCGTCACCGGTGGACGTCGGCGGTGCTGTGGTTCGACCTCGGACTGTGCCTCTGGCTCGTCCTCGCGTCCGCCCTCGTCGTTCCCGAGGAGTCGGTCGTCGAGGGGCGACCGTTCTTCGCTACGGGATACCCGCTCAGCGCACCCCTGTTTTGGGGCGCATCGCGCGGGGTCAGCGGCGGTCTGATCGCCGGACTGACGCTCGGCGTCGCACACATCGCGACGAGGCCGATCAACGGAGTGCCGCTCGATGGCCTTACCGCCCCGCAGTTCCAGAACATGACCGGCGCATTCCTGAACTACGTCGTCGCCGGCATCGCGATAGGAGTGATCTCGCGCGTCCTCGTTCGTTCCGCAGAGGCGGTGGCGCGAGCATCGGACGAACTCATCAAAGAACGCGAGCGAGCGGCTCGCTTAGCCGAACGGGAGAAGCTGGCGCGCCATATCCACGACTCGGTCCTGCAGGCGCTCGCGTTCGTGCACAAGCGAGGGCGCGAGCTGGCTACGCGCGATCAGGTCCCGCCCGAGGAGGTCCGACGTTTGGCGGAACTCGCCGCAAAGCAAGAGGCCGACCTTCGAAGGCTCATCCTGCGCGATCCCGAGGAAGCGCCCACCGGATCGGCATCGTTGCGAGAGTTGCTGGAGGACGCGGCGCGCTCGGTGGAAGGTATCCCAGTGACGGTCAGTGCGGTGGGTCCGATGTGGATGCCGCGGGCTCGTGCCGAGGAACTCACCGCCGCGGTACGACAGGCCCTCGAGAACGTCGTTCAGCATGCGAACGCATCGAGGGCGAACGTGTTCGCAGATCAAGACGGGGACGACGTCGTCGTCTCGGTGCGGGACGACGGGATCGGATTCGAATACGACGAGACGGCACTGCACCGCGCCGGGAAAGCAGGGATGCTCAAGAGCATGAAGGGCCGAGCGGAAGAATTGGGCGGACGCATGGTCGTCGTGAGCGCGCCGGGTAGCGGGACGGAGATCGAGTTCACGGTTCCCTCTCGATGACCGACAGGGTCACTGTTGTTCTCGTCGACGACCATCCGGTGTGGCGCGATGGCGTGCGGACAGACCTCGAAGCGTCGGGTATCGCCGACGTGATCGGCGAGGCTTCCGATGGTGGTGACGGCATCCAGGTCGCGCTCGACAAGATGCCCGATGTCGTCTTGATGGACCTGCAGATGCCGACCGTGTCGGGAGTCGAAGCAACGCGCCGGATCCGGGACGACGCTCCCAACGTCAAGGTCTTGGTTCTGTCGGCCTCCGCGGAAGAGGACCACGTTCTCGAGGCGGTCAAGGCAGGAGCATCGGGATACCTCCTCAAGAGCTCAACCTCCGAGGAGCTGATAGACGCGGTTCGTCGAGTGCACGCGGGAGAGCCGGTGTTCACTCCGTCGCTGGCCGGGTTGGTCCTCGACGAGTTCCGCCGCGTCGCTTCGGGCGAGGCGCCGCGATCCGAGGAGCCGCAACTAACGCCGCGCGAGAACGAAGTCCTGAAGCTCGTCGCGAAGGGGTACACGTACAAGGAGATCGGCGACAAGCTCTTCATTTCGACGAAGACCGTCCAGAACCACGTCCAGAACATCCTCACGAAACTGCAACTTCGTAAGCGCTACGAACTCATGCGCTACGCGATCCAGAGAGGCTTGGACCGCGCTCCCGAGTAAACGTTCTGCGCGTCACAAGCCGCCCCCTACGGGGCGGCTTGTTAGCAGAGAACGGCTATTTGGCGTAGGCGCTGCTTCTTATCTCTCTGATGACCGTGACCCGGATCTGGCCCGGGTACTGGAGCTCCTCTTCGATCTTCTTCGCGATGTCGCGGGCGATCACCTCGGCCTGGAGATCGTCGACGTCGGTCGGTTTGACCATGACCCGGACCTCGCGACCCGCTTGCATCGCGTAGACCTTGTCGACACCTTCGAACTCCATCCCGATCTCCTCGAGACGAGCGAGGCGCTTGACATAGCTCTCGATCGTCTCGCGGCGAGCCCCCGGACGTGCACCGGAGATCGCATCCGCCACGACCGTGATGACGGCCTCGATCGTGCGCTGCTCGACCTCGGCGTGGTGCGCCTCGATGGCGTGACACACCTCGGGTGATTCCTTGAGACGGCGCGCTATCTCGGCGCCGATGATGGCGTGGCTGCCCTCGATCTCGTGCGTGACCGCTTTGCCGATGTCGTGCAGCAGTGCACAGCGTTTGGCGAGCTGGATGTCCGTGCCGAGCTCGGCCGCGACCATCCCGGCCACGTGGGCGGCCTCGACGACGTGCTTGAGGACGTTCTGTCCGTACGAGGTCCGGTATTTCAAGCGACCGAGAACCCGAACGAGCTCGGGGTGCATGTCGGTGATACCGGTCTCCATGACCGCCCACTCACCGCCCTCGCGGATCTCTCGCTCGATCTCTGCCTTGGACTTCTCGTGGACCTCCTCGATACGGACCGGCTGGATGCGCCCGTCACCGATGAGCTTCTCGAGGGTGAGCTTGGCCATCTCGCGGCGGATCGGGTCGAAGCAACTCAGCACTACGGCTTCGGGGGTGTCGTCGATGATCAGGTTCGTTCCCGTGGCCGCTTCGAACGCCCGGATGTTGCGACCTTCGCGTCCGATGATCCGGCCCTTCATGTCTTCATTGGGCAGGGTCACCGTCGTTACGGTTGACTCGGTCGTGAGTTCGGACGCAACCCGCTGCATCGCGATCGCGATGATCTTGCGGGCCCTCCGGTCGGCCTCCTCGCGTGCCTGCGATTCGATGTCGCGCACGAGGACCATCGCGTCGCGTTTCGCCTCTTCTCCGATGTCTTCGATCAGGGCCTGCTTCGCATCCTGCGCGGTCATGCCGGCGACCCGCTCCAGCTCGCTGCGAGCCCGCTGCGCGAGGTGGTCGACCTCCTGGCGCGCCCGCTGGATATCGGCCTCTTTCTGATCGAGAGCTTGCTCCTTGCGCGTCAGCGAATCGGCCCGTTGGTCGAGGCTCGCTTCCCGCTGGCTGATGCGGTCGTCTTTCTTGTCGATCTCCGCGCGTCGCTGTCGTAGCTCGGCCTCCACTTCGGAGCGCATCTTGTGGATCTCGTCCTTCGCTCCGACGAGGGCTTCGCGGCGTGCGGCTTCTGCCTCACGCTCGGCTTCCTGTAGGAGGGTCTTGGCCCTCATCTCGGCGGAGGTGACCTCCCGCTCGGCCATGGCCTTGCGGATGAAGTAGCCCCCTCCGACTCCCACGAGAAGACCGAGGACGAGACCAATCACGATCTCCATCGCTCGCTCCCTTCTCACACCCCGAAGCGAGGACACGGCCCAGAGACCGAGCCCGGCCCAATACGAGAGAGACGCGAGTTAGACGATTACCGCCGAGTCGGAGGTATCGAGCTCCTTGTGCGCATGAGACGTTGCGCGCGCGAGTGGTCGAGATGGTTTCCGAAGGTCAACAGGGCTGGTTTCAAGTCTCTCGGGTCCGTCCGTACCGTTATCGGGGTATTGCTTGGTTTGCTTGGTTTCTGTAACGCAATGGTACGCCCCACCAGCGAATCTCGCGCCCTCTACCCTGCCGCGAGTGGCAAATAGCGGACGGTATCCGCCGGTTATTTGCCACTCGGCGGAGCGGGGGCTAGTCCCACCCCTCCGGGGGCAACACCGCCTTGACTGCGGCCTCGGTGGCATCCCACGAGAAGCCTCGCCGCATCAACATCTGGTGGAGCTTCGCGGCCTGGTCGCGGATCGGATAACGGATCACCTTGTGTAGGAGCTTCCCGGCCTCGGCTGTAGCGGTCGCCTGCTCGTCCACGCCGGATCGCGCCAGCGCGGCCTCCGCGGTCGCGCGGTCGATCCCCTTGCGATTCAGCTCTGCGATCAACGCCTTGGGCCCAAGACCCTTCCGGATCGTTCTCTGCTCGATCCAATCGAGAGCGAAGTCCTCGTCGTTCAGGAGTTCGAGCTCGTAGAGACGGCCGACGGTGTCCTCCACGACGTCGTCGGGGAAGTCGGCTTCGGTGAGCCGGTCCCGGATCTCTCGCTCGGTGCGCGGGCGGAGGGCGAGCATCCTGCCCGCCCTCTCCATCGCCTCCTTGCGGAGATCGCTTGCCGAATCGATGAGGCGAAGATGCACCGCCTCCATCGCGATCGCCCCCGTTCTGTCTGGCTAGACCGCGTCCTCGACCGGCGCTGCTTCGATCGGGTCGTCGCCGCTGTCGAGAAGGCCGAGCTTGTCTTTGATCTTGAGCTCGATCTCGGTCGCGATATCCGGGTTCTCGGCAAGGAACGTCTTGGCGTTCTCGCGTCCCTGCCCGAGTTGGTCGTCGCCGTAGATGAACCACGCCCCCGACTTGCGAACGATGCCTTCTTCGATCGCAACATCGAGCAGGCTTCCCTCTTTCGAGATGCCGGAGCCGTACTGGATGTCGAACTCTGCCTTGCGGAACGGAGCCGCGACCTTGTTCTTGACGACCTTGACGCGCACGCGGGAGCCGACGATCTCGGAACCGTCCTTTAGGGAATCGATGCGGCGTACATCGAGACGGACCGACGAGTAGAACTTGAGCGCACGTCCACCCGGCGTCGTCTCGTTAGAGCCGAACATCACGCCGATCTTTTCCCGGATCTGGTTGATGAAGATGAGGATCGTCTTCGACCGATTCACGTTCCCCGCGAGCTTCCGAAGCGCCTGGCTCATGAGCCGCGCTTGCAACCCGACATGGCTGTCGCCCATCTCGCCTTCGATCTCCGCTCGCGGCACGAGCGCAGCAACCGAGTCGATGACGATCACGTCGAGCGCACCGGAACGCACGAGCGTGTCGGCGATCTCGAGGGCTTGCTCACCGGTGTCGGGCTGGCTGCACAGGAGGTTGTCGATGTCGACTCCAAGCGCCTTCGCGTAGGTCGGATCGAGCGCGTGCTCCGCGTCGATGAACGCCACCATGCCGCCCGACTTCTGTGCTTCGGCAACGACGTGGAGGGAAACGGTCGTCTTGCCGGAGCCTTCGGGTCCGTAGATCTCGACGATGCGGCCGCGGGGCAAGCCGCCGACGCCCAATGCCAGATCCACTGCGAGCGAGCCCGTCGAGACGACATCGACGCCGAGCTGGGTGTTGTCGCCGAGGCGCATGATGGCGCCCTTGCCGTGCTGCTTCTCGATCTGGAGCAGCGCATCGTCGATCGCGCGCTCGCGCCCTTTCTGGTCGCCCGACGTATCCGTTACCTGACTGCGGTCTCTCAGGGTCGCCACTGTTCCTCCTTGTCGCCTCGGCCCCCGGTCTCGGGAGCCGTTCTCTTCGGGTCGAAGCGACCCTAGGGACGGGGTGTGACAATTATCGAACGTGCGTTCGGTTGGGCGTGGATTTCCTCTCAAAATCACCTGGGCGTAACTACCAGGCTGTGATTCTAGCGGGGTGGGAGCCGCCGGTCTAGGGCGCGAGAGTTTGGGCCATGGAGCCGACGATCAGGGCCGCCGCCGTAGAGGATGCACGGGCGATCGCGGAGGTCCACGTCGCGTCCTGGAAAGCGGCCTATGCCGACATCCTCGACCTCGACAACCTGGCCCACCCGCTAGACGTCGGCGAGCGCGAGCAGTCATGGCGGGACCGGATCCCTCGCGTCGGCGACGAAGGGTTCAGGACGTGGGTGGCAGAACTCGACGGAACGGTCGTCGGCTACGCCTTCACGCGCCCCACCGAAGACGACGATCTCAACCCGCTCGAGGTCGCCGAGGTCGTGGCGCTTTACCTGCATCCCGACCACTTCGGTGCCGGGATCGGCAGGGCGCTCCTGGAGCGAGCAGTCGCAGGCATCCGCAACCAGGGATTTTTGCAAGGAACCCTGTGGGTCCTGGAAGGAAACACGAGAGCTATTCACTTCTATCGCCGCGAAGGCTGGAGGCCGGACGGCGCGCGGGCGGCTTGTTACCGCGCGTTGAATGCCCCCGCTCTTCGTCTGCGGTTGCCGCTTTAGCTAGACGATCGGTTCGATCTGCTCCAGCAGCGCCTTGCTGGAGGACGTCAGTTCCTTGGATAGTTCGAGTATCGAGTGGCCGCGTTGGGCGATTTCGTGAGTGACCTCGAAGTCGACGCCGGCGTCCTCAAGGGGTGCGACGCTCGTCGCTTCCGGTTGGCCTAAAGAGATCTGCTCTTTCTCCATCGCGGCACGCAGATTCCCGCCATAGGCGGCTTCTAAACATCGAGTGCCGAAATGTCCCAAAGATCTTCTGCGCGAGCTAGCTCGTGACGACCTCTCCGAGCAGGTCCATGAGGTCGAGTGGCAAGGTCGTC
>JAHWJK010000012.1:16216-19466 GCA_019348445.1 Actinomycetota bacterium
CTAGCTCGTGACGACCTCTCCGAGCAGGTCCATGAGGTCGAGTGGCAAGGTCGTCATGCCCAGCGTCCCGTCGGGGTTGGTCGGCCAGTCGCTGCGGTCGCGGTCCCAGTACAGCTCGATGCCGTTGCCGTCCGGGTCGTGCAGGTAGATCGCCTCGCTCACTCCGTGGTCGGACGCGCCGTCGATCGGCACCCCGCGATCGAGGACGCGCGTGACTGCTTTAGCGAGTTCCTCGCGCGTCGGATAAAGGATCGCGAAGTGGAACAGACCGGCCGACCCCCGTGGTGCGGGGGGTCCGCCCTTGCTCATCCAGGTATTGAGCCCGAGGTGGTGGTGATAGTCACCGAAGGACAGGAACGAGGCTTCGGTTCCGTACCTCGTCGTGACCTCGAAACCGAGGACCTCGGTATAGAAACGCTCGGCCTGCTCGAGGTCGGACACCTTGAGGTGGACGTGACCGATCTTCGTACCGGGATGGACACGTTCTTGTGCGTTCACGTCGCGTGCAACATCGCCTTTCGTGGCTAGATTCCTGGACGCGGGTCGGTAGCCAACAGCCCGTAGGAACGCGCGTCGTGGCCTCTGCCGTCAACGATAAACGCCTCTCGCTTGATGCCTTCGAACTGGAAGCCGAGCTTCTCCGCGACGCGGTTGCTCGCCGGATTGTGCACCGCAGCGACCAGCTCCAGACGATGGAGCTTCACCGTGCCGAACGCGAAGTCGACGACCGCCCGCCCGGCTTCGGTCGCTATCCCTTGGCCGGCGAGATCGGAACGCACCCAGTAACCCAGATTGCAGGTCTTCCACAGCGCGTCGTAACGATTGAGACCGATCGCCCCCGCGACCTCATCGTCGAGGAAGATCACCCAGTCCCAGCCCGTCCAGTCGCGCCATTCGGATTCGGCGAGACGCATGTGCTCCGTAGTAGTTACGAGATCAGAGGTCGCGGCCCACGTCATGTAGCGCCGTAGCTCCGGCAGAGATCGCTCGAGGGCGTGCCACGACGCCGCCGCAAGCTCCTCTCTCTTGGGCTCGAGACGCAAACGGTCGGTTCCGATCGTGTGCTCGGCCATCGAAGAACTTTATTTGCGGCCGAGCGCGAACTCTCGAACGACCTCGTAGCGCGCGCCCTTCGGCGACAGACGGCTACGGAACAATTGGATCGCGCCGACGTCGAACGGCGGAAGATCGGAGAGGTCGAGTTCGGGGAGGCCCCCCTTCAATGGAACCGGGATCTTGAAACGGCACAGCGTCAGGTGCGGGGTGTACGCGCGAGCTTCGGCCGGGAAGCCAAGGGGTTCGAAACCGCGGTCGAGATCGGCCGCGACACCGGCCAACAGTGAGGCTGGATCGTCGAGCCCCACCCACAAGACGCGCACGCGGTTCTTCGAGGGGAACGCGCCGACCTCGGTCAAGGCAACCTGAGCTGGTTCACGGCCGGCCGCGACGATCTCGCACACCGTGGCCACTTCGTCGAGTCGGTCCGCAGGCGTCGACCCGAGGAACTTCAGCGTCACGTGCTGGTTTTCCACCGGGGTCCAGCGCGCGTTCACTACCTTCTGCTTGAACGGCGCGATCTCTTCCTGCACGCGATCGAGATGCTCGCGTGGGATCGACGCCGCGACGAAGAGGCGAAGTCGCTCGGGATCCATTCAGAGCGCGCGCAGCACCATGCGGCGTCCGAGGTCCAGCGCCGCATTCGTCGCCAGCGCCCTGATGTTGTCGCGGTCTCCGTACGCTTGGATGAAACGCACCTCGGTCGCCCCCTCGAAGTGCGCCGCAACGTACAGCGTCCCTACAGGTTTTCCTTCTTGTTCCGTCGGCCCGGCCACGCCGGTCGCGGCGACGCCGAGGTCGGCGTGGAACCTGTCGACCGCCGCTTGCGCCAGTGCTGCGGCAGCCTCTTCACTGACAGCCCCCGGACCGGAAAGGATCGCGTCGTCTATATCCGCGACCTCGGCCTTGGCTTCGGTCGCGTAACAGACGAGCGACCCCTTGAAGAAGTCTCCCGACCCACCGACCTTCGTCAGTTCGCTCCCGATCAATCCCCCGGTCAGCGACTCGGCAGCAGCGACCGTTATGTCGCTGCCACGCAACAAGTCGCCGAGCGCTTCCGCGACGCTCGGGAAGTTGCCCGACAACGCGTCTACCCCGAGGCGCTCCCTGATCGCGTCCTCGACCGGGCGGATGAGCCCTAACGCCGCCGCTTCGCTCGGCGCCTTCGCAGTGAGCCGCACCCTGACGACACCTCCTCCGGCGCGATAGGCGATCGTCGGATTCGACTGTCGGTCGACGATGTCCCTGATCTTCTCGTGCGTGCGCGATTCGCCGAGTCCCATGACGATGACCTCGCGGCTTACGAGCGTGTGGCCGCCTCCATGCTCGCGGAGTTTCGGCAGCACCGTCTTGTCGAGCATCGCTCGCATCTCCCACGGCACGCCCGGCAGGGCGAACACCATCCCGCGGGGGTCGTCGATGAAGAAGCCCGGCGCGGTCCCTTCGATCGGGATCGGCTCGGCCCCCTCGGGGAGATCTGCCTGCCGCAGGTTGTCCTCCGGCATAGTCCGGTTGAGCTTCGCGAACACGGACCGGATGCTGTCCGCCAGCGCCTCGTCGCGCCTAAGCGGTCGTCCCAACACCTCCGCGACCGCTTCCCTCGTGATGTCGTCGGGGGTCGGCCCGAGGCCTCCTGTGATGATGACCGCATCGGACCTGTCGAGGGCGGTCGAGATGGTTGCGACGATCCGTTCGGGATTGTCGCCGACGACGGTGTGGAAGTGGATGTCGACACCGATCGCAGCAAGGGCCTCGCTGATCTCCTGCGCGTTCGTGTTCGGTATCTGACCCAGCAATAGCTCGGTGCCGATACCGACGATCTCCGCCCTCAGGTCGTCACCTCTTCGGTGCGCGCGTAGCCGAGCACGTATTCCACTCCCGACCACAGAGTGACGATGACGACGGCCGCCAGCGAGAGCCAGTGCATGGCGTTCATCCTTTCCCACGGCGCCAGCCACCAACCAACCATCGCGATCTGGAGAATCGTTTTCAGCTTTCCCGCGGCCGACGCGGGAAGGGCGCCACCTCGATTCACGATGACGCCACGCAGGACCTGGACGACGATCTCCCGAGCCGCGATCACGAGCCCGGCCCACAGCGGGAACGCGCGCAGGTCGACGAGAACGACGAGCGCGGCTCCGATCAGGAGCTTGTCCGCCAGCGGGTCGGCCCACTCGCCGAATGCCGTCGTGAT
>JAHWJK010000012.1:19566-21399 GCA_019348445.1 Actinomycetota bacterium
CGGGTCCCTTGCTCGCGGGAGAAAACGAACGTCCCGACCCAATCGAGATCGGTATCGGCTACGAAGCTCGCGACCTCGGCGGCATCGGATGCCGTCTCGCCGGGGAAACCGAGGATGAACGTCGAACGGATCCCTGCCAGCGGGTCGGCGCTTCGGATGCGATCGATCATCTTCTCGAAGCGGTCGCGGCTTCCCCATCGGCCCATCCCCTTCAGAACCGACGGGGCGACGTGCTGGAGCGACAGGTCGAAGTAGCTGACGATGGTCTCGGACGAGAGGATCTTGTCGATGAGTTGCTCGGTGACGCCGTGCGGGTGCAGGTACATCAACCTGATACGCCGGAGACCATCGACTTTCTCCAACCGCTCCAACAGATCGGTAAAGGTGCCCTCACCGGTGTCGCGGCCCCACATCACCGAGTCCTGGCTAACGAGGGAGAGTTCGCTAACTCCTTGCGAGACGAGCATGCGTGCTTCGCGTTCGATCGTCTCCATGGACCGAGAGCGGAACTTGCCTCGCATCAGAGGGATCGCACAGAACGTGCAGCCGCGGTCACAGCCTTCCGCGATCTTCAGATACGCCCACGGCGCGCGACCGAACCTGAGGCGGGGGCTCGCCGCGATCGTTGCGTCCCACCACGCGGGATCGAAACGCGTGCCGGGGTCTCCGTGAATACGGTCCGACAATGTCCCACTGGCGACATCCGTGACGATGTCCGCGATACGCGGGTACGCGGCGAAATCCACGAGCGCGTCTACCTCCGGGAGTGAGTCGGCTAGATCGGGGGCGGAACGCGCGACGAGGCACCCGGTTAGGACCAAGCCTTTGCAGTCCCCACCTAGTTTCAACTCCGCCAGATCGAGAACCTCTTGAACCGTCTCGCGTCGCGCCGGGTCGATGAAGCCACACGTGTTGACGAGGATGACATCGGCGTTCTCTGGGTCTTCGATGACCTCATGCCCGCCGGCGGCCAACAACCCGCCGAGACCTTCGGAATCGACCGCGTTCTTGGGGCAGCCGAGAGTTACGAACGAGACACGAGGCACTATTCGACCGTCTCGAGGTCGTCGGGGAGCTTCACGGTCACGGGATCGACACCGCCGGGAGAACCGACGTTCTGGCCGTTGACGATCAATTCAACGCCCTCCGGGAAACCCAGGACGAGAGACATCTCCTCCTCTGCGGTGAAAACCTCGCTCTCTCCCTCATCGATCGTCCCGGAGAAAACGTTGACACCGTCGGCAGTGACGTCGATCCAGCAATCGCTGTTCGCCGCTACGACTTCGACTTCCATCCCGTCGGCGAACGCGATCGCGGCGGCCGTCTCCGTCGGGGTTGGCGTCGGGGTGGCTGTCGGTGTCGGCGTAGGAGTCCGCGTCTTCCGCGGCTTCGGGGTCTTGTCGAGGTCGGCAACGGGAGAGGCCGGCTCGGGTTCCTCGGGACCGACGATGACGCCGATGGTTGCGAAAACGACGAGAACCAGCCCGGCGGCTATCGCCGCGATCGTCCAGTTCGAGATGTGCCGGCGTTCGCGCGGGACGGTCTGCTTGTTCCGGCGGTCGATGGAGACCAACTGTCCCGTGTCGAAACGCCCGGCTCCCCAGCGGGTATCGAACTCATCGAGGAGAGGGTCCGGATCGACGCGGAGGAAGCGGGCGTAGTTCTTCAGGAAGCCGCGGACGTATGCGGGCGCGAGGAAGTCGAACTCGTCGGACTCCATCCTCATGAGGAAGTCCGCCCTGATCCTCGTCTGTTCGGCGGCCCGGTCGATGCTCACCCGGCGACGGCGCCGGGCAGCTCGAAGGTAGGCCCCCATCGTGGGTCGGTCGCTCA
>JAHWJK010000077.1:0-5561 GCA_019348445.1 Actinomycetota bacterium
GACTTCGCCCAGCTCTACCTGCCGGTGCTGATGGACGCGGTCTACGGCTACCAGGCGTGCAACGTCGAGGCCCAGATCCGCGACCAGCACTCGTTCTTGCAGTGGTTCCGCCGCCTGCTCGCGGTGCGCAAGCAACATCCAGTATTTGGAACCGGAACTTTCGAGGTCCTCCATCCCGAGAACGCGGCGATATTCGCTTACGTGAGGCGGCGCGGGGACGACATCGTCCTGTGCGTCAACAACCTCTCGGGGCGGGCGCAGGCCGCGGAGTTAGACCTGAGCCCGTGGGAGGGTATGTACCCCATCGAGTTGATGGGACGAGAGCGGTTCCCGCGCGTCGGCGAACTTCCCTACCTGCTCACGTTCGGCCCCCATGCCTTCTATTGGTTCCAATTGGTACCGGAAGGCGCAGAGCCATCGACCGGAGCCTGACATGAAGATAGATACCCAGCAGATCCTCGACCGCCTCCCGGAACAACGCTGGTTCGGATGGAAAGACCGCGCCATCGCCGCGGTCGACGTCGTCGATTTCGGAGTCGTAGACGATGGCATCCCGGCGCTGACCCTTGCGGTGGTGCGCGTGAGATTCGATGGTGGCTCGGCTCTGTTCCAACTCCCGCTGCTCGTCGAGGAAGACGGCACGAGCCGCGACGCCTTCGAGGACGTCGATCGACTGCGCGTGTTCGGTGCATGTCTGGCACACGGCACGTCGGTGAAGGGCGCTCACGGGACGTTCCGGTTCACGGGGCCCGGGCTCGACCCGCTATCGCCCCCGGGCAAGGTCTCTGCCCGCACTATGGGGGCCGAGCAGACGAATACGTCGCTCGTTCTCGACGAACAGATGATCGTCAAGCTGTTCCGGAGGGTCGACACCGGGCACAACCCGGATCTGGAACTGACCCGCGTGCTCACCGAGAGCGGCTTCATGCATACGCCCCCGCATCTAGGCGAGCTCGTTTACGAAGGCGTCGTCGACGGCGAGGAGGTGCAGATCGACCTCTGCGTCGCGCAACAGTTCCTCAGCGACTCCATCGAGGGCTGGTCCGAGACGCTGAAGAGGCTGCATCAGCTCTACGACTCGATCGAGGATCAGGACATCGCGGAAGACATGCGCTTCCTCACGGAAGAGCGGTCGGGCGACCTCCTCGCGCTGATACAGGACCTCGGCGAGGTCACTGCGTCGCTGCATGTCGCGCTGTCTCGGGAAGAGCTCGACCCGGACATCGCTCCCGAACCGATCGAGAGGTCAGACCTCGAGGAATGGGCGCGATCGGCGCGCGCCTCTCTGCAGCTCTTGCTCGACGATGGCGTCGTCGAGCTTCAAGAACTGGCGCCACAGATCGAAGAGCGGATCGCGAAGCTTCCGGAAGTAACCGAGCCGGGACTCAAGACGCGTGCCCACGCCGACTACCACCTCGGCCAGGTCCTCCTCACCGGACGTGGCTGGATGATCCTCGATTTCGAGGGGGAGCCGGCCAGGACGCTGGAGGAACGCCGAGCGAAGACGTCGCCGCTGCGTGATGTCGCGGGAATGCTGAGGTCGTTCAACTACGCCGCGACCGCGGCTCTGTTCGAACGTGCCGAGCCCGACTCGGAAGAATGGAAACGGCTTGCCCCGTGGGCCGACACGTGGGAGACGCTCGCGCGCGAGCGCTTCATCCACGGATACCTGATGAGGTCGCACGAAGGACGATTCGTACCGCGCGACCGGTCCGAGCTCATGGTGATGCTCGATGTCTTCGAGATCGACAAGGCGCTCTACGAGGTTGGGTACGAACGCGGCCACCGCCCGGACTGGGTGCGTATCCCGCTGCATGGGATCGCCAAGACACTGGAGGCGAGCCCGTGAACAACGACATCGAACGTCTCGTCAGAGGCGAACTGCGCGACCCGCACAGCATCCTCGGGCGGCACCCCGCGGCCGACGGCACCGCCACGACCGTCCGGGCGTTCCGTCCGGAAGCGCAGACGGTCCGGGTCATGGCGGACGGCGAACCGGTCGCGAAGCTGGAATGCGTCCACCCGTCGGGATTGTTCGAAGGCACGGTCGAAGGATCCCTCGGCGACTACGAGCTCGAGGTCGGTTACACCGACGGCTCAACGTTTGGTCTGCGCGACCCGTACGCGTTCCTCCCGACCATCGGCGAGCTGGACCTCCACCTCGCCGGCGAAGGAACGCACACGCGTCTGTGGGAGAAGCTCGGCGCGCACCGCCGCGTCATCGACGGCGTCGAAGGTGTGGCGTTCGCCGTGTGGGCGCCGAATGCTCGGGGCGTGCGCGTCGTCGGCAACTTCAACTCGTGGGACGGCCGGCTACACCAGATGCGCACGCTCGGGTCCTCGGGCATCTGGGAACTGTTCGTGCCGGACATCCCCGACGGGTCCCTCTACAAGTTCGAGGTCGTGACGGCTCAAGGGAACTTGATCCTCAAAACCGACCCGTACGCGTTCGCGACCGAGCAACCGGGCGGCCCGTTCGGCGGCACGTGCATCGTGCACACGCCCACCTACGAATTCACCGATGACGACTGGATGACAGCGCGTGAGTCGGTCGAGGCATACAAGGCGCCGATGTCGGTCTACGAGGTCCACCTGGGGTCGTGGCGACGGACGGGCGACGATCAGCCGCTGAACTACAGAGAGCTGGGACACGCACTCGCCGACTACTGCTCCGAGATGGGTTTCACACACGTCGAGCTGCTGCCGGTTGCCGAGCACCCATTCACCGGCTCGTGGGGCTACCAAGTGAGCAACTACTTCGCCCCGACCTCGCGCTACGGGTCTCCCGACGACTTCCGCTACTTCGTCGACACGCTCCACAACGCAGGTATAGGCGTCCTCGTCGACTGGGTTCCCGCTCACTTCCCGAAGGACGAATGGGCGCTCGCACGCTTCGACGGCACCGCTCTGTACGAGCATGTCGACCCGAAGAAAGGCGAGCATCCCGATTGGGGGACGTTGGTCTTCAACTACGGCCGTAACGAGGTACGGAACTTCCTCATCAGCAACGCGCTCTATTGGATCGAGGAGTTCCACGTCGACGGGCTCCGGGTCGATGCGGTCGCGTCGATGCTGTATCTCGATTACAGCCGCGACGAGGGCGAGTGGGTTCCGAACATGTTCGGGGGGCGCGAGAACCTCGAGGCCATCGACTTCATCAAACAACTCAACGAGGGGATCCACGGGGAGCACCCCGGTGTATTGATGATCGCCGAAGAGTCGACGGCGTGGCCCGGGGTGTCGCGGCCCGTTCACCTCGGCGGCCTGGGATTCGGCTTCAAGTGGAACATGGGGTGGATGCACGACACGCTGAGCTACTTCTCCAAAGAACCCATCTACCGGCGTTACCACCACAACAACTTGACGTTCTCGTTGATGTACGCGTTCTCGGAGAACTTCGTGCTGCCGCTTTCTCATGACGAGGTCGTTCACGGCAAGGGCTCGTTGATCGGGAAGATGCCCGGCGACGAGTGGCAGCGGTTCGCGAACCTGCGCTCGTTGTTCGCTTACATGTGGGCGCACCCTGGGAAGCAACTCGTGTTCATGGGGGGCGAGATCGGCCAGTACCGCGAATGGGATCACGACAGCTCGCTCGACTGGCACCTGCTCGACCACACGCCTCACAAGGGCGTGCAACTCCTGGTACGCGACCTCAACCGCGCCTACAAGGAACTGAACGCGTTGTGGGAGATGGATCACTCACCCGACGGGTTCCGGTGGATCGATGCCAACGACGCCGACAACAACGTGCTCTCGTTCTATCGTTCGAACGAAGCCGGAACGGACCACCTGGTTTGCGTTTGCAACCTCTCCGCGATCCCGCGCACGGGTTTCCGACTCGGACTGCCGAAGGGCGGCAACTATCTCGAGATCGTGAACTCCGACGCGGCGATCTACGGCGGCACGAACATGGGGAACATGGGAACGGTGGTGGCCGAGGACGAGCCGTGGCATGGCCTCGACCACTCGGCGATCTTGACGCTGCCGCCTCTCGGCGTTATCTGGCTCCGTACGAGCTCGACCTGATCGCGGCGACTCCAACACGCCGAATGACGCGAGCCTAGTGATACGAATTCTCGTATGGCTCAGCAGATAGCCGTCCACGGCCACTTCTACCAACCGCCGCGAGAGAATCCGTGGAGCGGCGAGATCGATCCTCAGCCATCCGCCGCTCCTTCTCACGACTGGAACGAGCGCGTCCATCTCGAGTGCTACCGGCCGAACGCGTTCGCGCGCATCCCCGATGAAAGCAAAGCCGGCGAGCGGATCGTCAACAACTTCGAAAGGCTGTCCTTCAACGTGGGACCGACCCTGCTCCAGTGGATGGAAGCTGCCGACCCGGCGACGTACGCGCGGATCGTCGACGCGGACCGGGTAAGTGCAGAACGGCTCGGGCACGGCAACGCGATGGCGCAGGCGTATCACCACACGATCCTTCCTCTGTCGCCGCGCAGAGACATGCGGACGCAGGTGCGGTGGGGCCTTCGGGACTTCGAGCTTCGCTACGGACGTCCGGCAGACGGGATGTGGCTTGCCGAGACCGCGGCCAACCACGACGTCCTCGAGGTACTCATAGAAGAGGGCGTCGGATTCACGGCTCTGGCACCCGGACAAGCCGGCTCGTGGCGGGAGCACGACGGGGAGTGGAACCATTGCTCGGAGGCCGGGATCGATACGCGCGTCGCCTACGACTATCTGCACAGGGACGGCTCGGGGCGATCGATCGCGTTGTTCTTCTACGACGGGGATATCTCGAAGTCGATCGCCTTCGAGAAGGCGGCGCGGTCGTCAAGCCACTTCCTGGACCTGTTCGCGGCGCGTGATGCCGACGAGCATCACTTGATCCACGCCGCGACCGACGGTGAGACCTACGGGCATCACGCGCCGTACACGGAGCTCGGTCTCGCCTATGCGCTCTTCGTCGAGGCGCCGGAGCGCGGCATCGAGGTGACGAACTACGCCGCCTATCTCGAGAGATTCCCGCCCGAGCGTGAGGCGAAGTTGGTTCCCGGTGAAGGCAGCTCGTGGTCGTGCGCACACGGCGTTGGTCGGTGGAAGCGAGACTGCGGGTGCCACACGGGGGGAGCACCGGGATGGCGTCAGGAATGGCGTCGCCCCCTGAGGGCCGCGCTCGACGTCGTACGCCGCGGCGCAGATGAAGTCTTCGATCGACTCGGTGTGGCGCTATTCGCCGATCCGTGGGAGGCGCGCGACCGTTACGTGGACGTCGTGATCGGCCGCAAGGACCTCGACGAGTTCATCGCCGCGGAAGCAGCGGGGCCGGCGGCGTCGGGGAATCAGCAGAAGATGGCTATGTTGCTCGAGCTGCAGCGCAACGCGATGTCGATGTACACGAGCTGCGGATGGTTCTTCAACGACGTCGCCGGGATCGAGACGGTCCAGATCCTGCGCTACGCGTCGCGCGCGATCGATCTCATGGAATCACTCGGGCAGCCGACACCGGAGGCACGGTTCATCGCGCTGCTGGATCAAGCGAAGTCGAACGACCCGAAGAAGGGCACCGCCGCCGACCTCTACGGCGCGATAACCCCGAACACCTC
>JAHWJK010000077.1:5661-7942 GCA_019348445.1 Actinomycetota bacterium
AACTTGCCGGTGTAGCGCAGGATGTCGATGCCCCGGGTGTAGTCCACCGCGTAGGCGATGTCCTTGCTCGCCCAGTAAGCAGCCGAGGTCGATCCGCCCCACGGGACGAACCAGCCGACTTCCTTGATCTTGCCGTTCGAGGCTACATCTACGAAGCGCGTGCCGTGCTCGTAATAGCCGATCGCAACAAGGCCGCCGTTCTTGAACGTCTGGTGCGGCGTGAACCAGTGGGCCGAGCAACCGAGCGCGTTCACCGCAGGACGACCATCCTGGTACGTGCCGTTCTCGGGCGCGTACGTGTCGACGAGCTTGAACGTCTTCGACTTCTGCCATCCCTTCGTGTCGAAGGTCTGGAACGGGCCACTGTTCTCGGTGTCGCAGCGAGGCTTGAAGTTCTTCTCACCCTGCATCATGACCCAACGGTCCTTCATCTTGTTCGGCCACGTCCCTGAGTGGAAGATGAAGTTCGCGTTCTTGTTCGCGGCGGATGCCAGCACCTTCGGCTTCAGAGGGTTCTTGACGTCGACGATCTGCAGCATCGAGTAGCCCGAGACCAGGATGACGCCGCGCTTGATCTCCTCGACGTCGTGGACGCCGCCCTCCATCTTCGTCATCTCCCACAGGTTCTGCTTCATGAGTTTCGGCTTCGCCGGGTTCTTGAGGTCCACGATGTAGCCGGCCGAACCGATCGTCCAGCGGCAGTCGAGGATGCACGACGTGGTGTGACCGCCGGCGCCTGCGAGCTTCCCGATCAGCTGCGGGTTCGTCTTGTCCTCGACGTCGTAGACGAACAAGATGTTGCGCGGCAGCTGCTCCGCGAACAGCAGGACCTCGCCGTTCGTGGAGACCTGCTCGTTCTCGAACATGAACGGGTCCTCGCCCTGCGTCCCGAACGGGACCGTGGACAAGAGCGCCGGATTCTCGGGGTCCTTGATGTCGTAGATCGAAAGGTTCTTCCACGACGTCAGGTACATGTATTTGCCCTGGATGCTGACGCCGGTGGACGTCGCGTTCTCGAACGGGACGAAACCGACGTACTCGACGTTGTCGGTGGACCAGCCGCCCTCGGACGGCCCGGCACTGGCGGGGGCGAGCAGCCCGGCCATCAAGGCCGGTATCGCCAACAGCGTGATGAAACGCTTCATGGGTGTTTTCTCCCTTTAGGTAGGAAAAGTCCGACTTTCGTGAGGGTTCGCCCCGGGCTCACGCGGTTCCTGCAGGGCGGAGGTGACTACCGGTGGCGCTGGTACGCCACCGCCGCCCTGCGCCGGCGGGACACCGCGAGGCCGTAGGCGGCGGACATCATGACGGCGCCGGCGGCGACCAACAGTCCCGGAGGCACCTCGGGCGCCGATCGCTCCCGGTAGCGGGTCATGGCGTATTCCTCTTCCCTGGCGAGGGCCTCGCTCAACGCCTCCTTGTACTGCGTCGCCAGCGCCACCTGCGGTTGCTCTTGCTCCTGGGTGGCCATCGCGCCCTGCGCCTGCGCCTGCGATTGCGCTTGCGTCGCCTGCGACGGGTTCGTCAGGGTCGGCGGAGGCGACAGTGGCAACAGGGGCAACAGGGCGAGAACCCGATCGAACGGATAGAGATCGAAGAACGGCTTCTTCTTCCGATCGACGTCTCCGCACACGACGGTTGCGGTCGCCGCGGCGAGGCGTTTCGAAGCTTGGCGCGCCGTCAGGTCGACGCGGGATCTCTCCCCCGCCATGGACCTCGGGCATTCGTAGGTGACGTCGAAGGTCAGGTCTTGATCCGCCTGGAGCACGACACCGGGGTATTCCTCGGGCGTGACCGACGCGATGACATCGTCCTTCGCCCTTGCGCGAAGCGACACCGGCTGGGTGTTGCGCACCGCCTCGACCATGTTCACGATCGCCGGAACGAGGTTTGATCCTTTCGCGGGACACACCAGCGGCGCTCCCGCGGGGATCTCGGCGGATCCGTTGCCGTCGCAATCTGCTCCCTCGCCGGGAGCGACCGCGCCGGTCCCGCTGGCGACGCGACCCATGTCGGGTGTCGCCTCGTTGCTCAGTGCTAGCCCGATCTGCTTGATGTCGCGGGCGTTCAGCGCACGGATCACCCGATCGAAAGATGGCGGATCAGGCGGGAAGTCGTCGTTCGGATACGGCCTGTTCACGAAGTTCTCGTCGGTGGCGTTCAACACGACCTTCAGCGCCTTGTCCGCGAAGCTCGCCTGCTGACCTTCCGGCACGTCGTGGCCGTCGGCGAACGAATCGGAAGTTCCTTGCGGCCACACGTCCTCGCCCGCGCCGGTCGC
>JAHWJK010000078.1 GCA_019348445.1 Actinomycetota bacterium
CTCCGGCCCCCGGCGAGGAGTACGCTCGCGGCATGCTCGAGGAGATCATCGTCACCGCCGACGATCGTCCCGGAGTGCTCGCCGAGATCGGCGAGCTACTCGGAAACGCAGGCGTCAACATCGAAACGCTGAGCGCGTTCAACTCTGATGGGATCGGCGTCGTGCATCTCGTCGTCGACGACGGAGACGATGCCGGCGAGATCCTGGCGCAGAACGGGTTCAAGGTCGAGGGGTCGCGCGGCGTGTTGACCGCGACGCTCGACGATCGTCCCGGCGAGCTCGGCCGTTATTGCAGGCGGCTAGCGCGCGAGGGCGTCGGGATCTCCGCCGCATACGTCGCGCGACGCGGCGACGGAGAGACCGAGCTCATCTTCGCGGTCGACGACATAGAAGCCGCGCAGAACGCGTGATCTAAAAAGGCCCCCGCCGAAGCGGGGGCCTTTTCTTCCATCTGCCACGCCGTGAAAACGCGGCTATGTGCTCAGAAAACGGGGTGGGTTAGGCCACGGGGGCCGCGGGGCGAGTCGTCTCGGATCCCGCGGTGCCGAAGTAGATCGCGAGGATCGCCGTGCCCAGGTGCAGGAAGTCGTCGGCGACGCCGCGGTCGTTGATCAGCTCCGGCGTAACGACGCCGATGAAGCCGAGCACCGCTACGAGGGCATAAGTGATGCCCACCCCCAGGTTCACCGTCCGCGCGAGGTCCGCCCTCGTCGCACCAAACAGCAGCACCCCACCGATCAAGAGATGCACGATGTTGTGCATGTGGTTGACCGGGAACACGATCAGCTTGTCGCTGGCTTCGCCGCCGATGAACTGATCCGCAACGAAGAACCCCGCGATACCCACGAGCACGTAAACGGCGCCGAACACCAGTCCGAACAACTGTGCCGGCGTCCGCGTCTTTGCAGGCCCTGCAGTAGCCATGTCTCCCCCTTCGGGTAGTCGGTCCGAAACTCGTTCTATCTTCCCTTCGAAAGACGCGCCGAATCCGGATTGCCGGTGCGGCCACGCCTACAGATACCCGAGGTTGCGCAGGGATTCTTCGATCTGGGCCTCTTCCTCGGGGGAATAAGGCCTCGCTTCGGCCCCCTCCCCCGCGAGCGGAAGATCCATGCGCTCGACGCGCACAGGGCTCGCCGCCACGAGGTCTTCCGGAAGGAACTCGAGCAGCACCGTGCCGTCCATCTCGGGCAGTGCGCATCCCGCGAGATACAGCGCCGTCGGGGTGATGTCGTAGAGATGCGCGCGCTGCCCGGCCGCCGCGCTCACCGCCGGCCCTGCGATGCCGAAGATCCCGTCGCTGTGATGGAAGCCGCGAGGTAGATCGCGGTAATCGGTGATGACCGACGGTGAGAACAACCCATCGGACAGCTCGTAGGAGTAATCCCTGCACACCGGGAAGAGATCGGGAGCCTCGGGCGTCAGCGGACCGTCGAGAACCTCCTCACGCTTGTGCATACGGTCGAGGACGGGGGCTCCATCGTCGGGATCGCGCAGCGTGGAGAAACGCTCGATGATCTCGTCGCGCACCGACTCGTAGTCGGAGTCGGCGACGATCCCGTGAGGTTCGCGCCCGCGTAGGTTCACGTAGATGCCTTGCTGGGGATTCGGCGATGCGAATGCCTTTGTCTTCGACCAATCGATCGTCTGGCGCGACGCGGTTTTCGCCTTGCGGTACGCGGCCTTTGGTATGACCTTCTTGACTCGCCGCGCCAGCCTGCGCGCTCCTGCCGAGCCGAGCGCGGTCCCGGCCCCCGCCACCGACAACAACCCCCACTCGCGCAGAGCGACGTTGACGTTCACGACCTTCTCTTTCGGTCCGAACCCGTGATCGGACATCGTGACGATCCATCCATCGTCGCCCGCCCACGCAAGGAGGTCGCCGATCACCTCGTCCATCTCGTCGAAGAACGCCCACGCTCGTTCCCGGATCGGTCCCGCCTCGGGGCGGTCGAAGTGAGGGCAGTCAGGGTCGATGTACTTGTAGTGGACGTGCATCAACCGGTCCGGCGCTTCGAGCACCGCGAACAGGATCGGGACGTCGCCGTTGGTCTCGAGGAGGTAGCGAAGCGCGGCTCTCTTCAACGCGAGGTTGCGCGACAGGCGCTCGATGATCGCGGTCGACTTCCAGTCCTGGTCGTAATCGACGTCGATGTCGATCTCGTAGGCGCCGGCCGCCGCGACGAGTCGCTCGGCGAGCTCGGGCGGATGCGTGAAACCCCGCGGCGTCTCGCCTCCACCCTCGGGCGTAAGCATCCCGGCAACCGCGAACCCATCGACCGGAGGAGGCGGGAACGTCATCGGGACGTTGAACAGACCGACGCGTTTGTCCTGCGCGTTGGCGATGTTCCACAGCGCGGGAGCTCGCACGCGATCGAGCCTCACGAGTCCCTGCTCGCGCTGGATATTGCCGAGAGTGAAACCGAAGATCCCATGCTTGCCCGGATTCACGCCGGTAAAGATCGACGTCCATCCCGGCGGCGTGTACGGCGGGACCGTGGAAGTCAGCTTGCCGCGCACACCTCGATCGAGGAGCGCTTTGAGACGAGGTAGATGACCTGCTTCGAACGCCGGGTCGAGGACCCGGTCGGTCATGCCGTCGAGACCGAGGAGCAGGACCTTGCTCAGGAGCGAAGCCTTCTGCGCCACGTGATCGCGATCCCGGCGGCGACCATGGCAAGGCCCACGTAGAGCGCCGGGATCACGAATCCGCTTATCGGTCCGATGACGTAGACGAGCGCCGACACGTCGGGCATGCCCGGCGTCGGAAGCAGCCTCCGCTTCGCGAGAGCGGCGGCCCAGCGTCCCCGGATCCCGCCGTGACCTTCTCCGCGTTCGGCTCCCGAGATCTCGATGAAATACGCGCTCAAGACACCGAACGCCGCGGCGAGGACGATCTCGTGGAGTTGCACCGCTTCGGCCGAATACACGAGGTACGTCACGATGCCGATCGCGGCGCTGGCGCGACGCGCACTGTCCGACATCGCATCGAGCGCGTGGCCGCGCGCGCTGGAGAGGTTCAACGTGCGCGCGAGCTTCCCGTCGACGCAGTCGAGAACGAACGACGCGTAGTAAACGAGACCGCCCGTGACGAGAGCCCAACGGTCGCCGACGGCAAAGAAGAGACCCGTGAGCAGCCCCAAGACGAGCGAGACGATCGTGATCTCGTCGGGCGTCATAAGACGCCGTTTCGCGAGCAGGCGAGTGAGCGGGATCGCGACCGGATCGACAACGAGAACCGTCCACCAGTAGTCGCGGGTCTTGGCGCCGTCGTCGGTCACGTCCCACGCCGGATCTGCAGCAGTCGTCACGCGCGGCCACCTTGTGCCAGATCGAGCGTTCCTCTGGCGCGCGTCTGCTCCAGTGCGCCGGCGATCATCCCGGTGACGAGCCCCCAGTCGTTTCTCGCGGCGGCGCGTGCCACGTTCAGCAGGAACTGGCCGATCAGCCCCCACCACAGCGCGAGCCGGTGTCGCGCGTCTTGCGGCATGTTCTTCCGGTGTAGGTAGAACTGGTTGCGGAGGTTCATGTGCGTCAGCTGATGCGACGTCAGCCGCGACGTAGAGGTCTGGAAGTGATCGCAGATCGCGGCCGGGGTCTGCAGCATGACGTAGCCGTGCTTGTGCACGCGGTAGGTGAGATCCACGTCTTCTTTGTGCGCGTAACCGGCGAGATTCTCGTCGAAGCGTTCCTTCTCGAAGACCTCGCGCTTGAAGGACATGAACCAGCCCGTCATGTACTCGATCTTGCGCACGCCCTTCGCGATCGAGATGCCCTCGACCCAGAAGCCACGACGCATCTTGCCGCTCGCTTCCGGCCACCACCCACCGATGCCGAACAACTTCCGCCACATGATCGAGACCAAAGGGGGCCGCGCCGGGTGTTTCGGCGTTGCTCGGATGCCGCCGAGTTTGACTCCACGAGCGCCATCCCACCGCTCGTACTCCTCGAGGATCCGTTCGTGGCAATCGGGCTCCAAGAACACGTCGTCGTCGATGAAGAAGACCGGGTCACCGGTCGTCCGATCGATCCCGATATTGCGTTGGATCGTCAATCCACGAGGCGCGGGATGGTGATAGTCGAGCGGCACTCCCGCCGCGTCGCATAGCTCTTCGATCTTCGCCCTCGTCGGTGTCTCGTCGCTCGAATCGACTATGCAGAGCTCGGCGGGCAGCACCGTCTGCCGCACGAGGCTCTCCACTGCGACGACGAGCTCATCGGGGCGGTTCCTGCAGGCAATGATGAACGCTGAAGACGCTCGCTTGGGTTTCATGTCATGTCAGGTTACGTGAAGCGTTGTTTGAGGTTGCGCCACACGAACTTCGGATTGCCGAGGAGATAGCGCCGCCACATGCGCTTCGGCTCCTGGAGGAGACGGTGGACCCACTCGAGCCCGAAACGGTTCATCCACTCCGGTGCGCGAGGCACCTCGCCCGTTACGAAGTCGAAGAACGCGCCGACCCCGATCGCGACGCGCGCACCGGTGCGGTCGAGGCACCGATCGATCCACTTCTCCTGCAACGGGTTTCCCATCCCGACAAGAAGCACCTCGGCCCCCGACTGTTTGATCGCGTCGATCGCGCGATCGTTGCTGTCGAAATACCCATCGAGTGTTCCGACCACATGCAGCCCCGGGATCCTCTCGTGCAGGGTCGCCGCGGCCCGTTCGGCAACGCCGGGTCCGGCACCAAGGAAGAAGACGCGCCAGCCGTTGTCGGCAGCCTTTCTCAACAGTAGTGGAGCGAAGAAGTTGCCGTTGAGGTCACGCGGGAATCTGTGACCGTGGATGCGGGCCGCGAGCATGACACCCTTGCCGTCGTTGAGAACCAGGTCTGCACGTCGCAGCACGTTGAGGAAACCAGGATCCTCGTACGCGAGGTTCAACGTGTGCGCGTTCGCGTGCACGACGAATGCCGGTTCCGCATTGTCGTATAGCCGCTCGACCGCAGCGATGGCTTCTTTGGGTGTCAAACGCGCGATAGGGACACCCAATATGTCGATCGTTGGGAGAGTGTGCGACACGGGCAGAACGGTAACCTTCCACCACCGTGTCTGACCCAAAGATCGCAATCATCGGCGCGGGTCCCTGCGGCCTTGGTTGCGCCCGAGAGCTAGTGAAGCTCGGTCACGAGAACTGGAAAGTTTTCGAGCGTAGCGACCGCCCGGGCGGCCTCGCTGCCTCCGTCGTCGACCCCGCCGGCTTCACGTGGGATCACGGAGGCCACGTCGTGTTCTCGCACTACGGCGAATTCGACAAGCTCCTCGAGGAAGTCATGGGCGACGACGTGTACGCGCACGAGCGGTCCAGCTACATCCGTTTCCGCGACCGGTGGGTGCCGTACCCGTTCCAGAACAATCTGCGTTACCTGCCGCCGGAACAGGCTTACGAGTGCCTGCTCGGATTGATCGAGGCGCCCGGCGGCGACACGAACATGGATTTCGCTCAGTGGATGGAGGCGACGTTCGGCGGCGGGATCACGCACCACTTCATGCGCCCCTACAACTTCAAGGTGTGGGCAACACCTCCGGAGCGCATGTCGTCGCAGTGGATAGGCGAACGCGTGAGCGTCATCGACTACAGGCGCGCGTTACGGAGCTTCGTCTTCCAGGAAGACGACGTCGCGTGGGGGCCGAACAACTTGTTCGTCTTCCCTGCCGCCGGAGGAACCGGAGAGATCTATCGCCGCGTCGCGATGCGCCTCGGGGAACGAGTCGAATACGAGCGCTCGGTTGTAAGGGTGGATACCGAGACGAAGACGCTTCATTTCGCAGACGGGAGCGACGAGTCGTACGACCATCTCCTCTCGACGATGCCGCTCGACGTCCTCGTACGGTTGCTCGTTCACTGCCCCGACCACGTACGTGCGGCTGCCGAAGACCTCGAGCACAACGGCGTTTACATGGTTGGGATCGGATACGAAACACCGCTCAAGGACGACAAGTCGTGGATGTACTTTCCCGAAGACAGTGCACCCTTCTACCGCGCGACCAACTTCGCGAAGTACTCGGCGGCGAACGTCCCCGATGCCGACACGGCAACGTATTCGTCGTACATGACCGAGACGAGCTACTCGCGGTACAAGCAAGAAGACGTTGACGATCTCGGCGACCGGGTCGAAGAAGGTCTACGCGCTACGGGTGTGGTGGAAGGCCGACCCGAGGTCGTCTCGATGCACGTCGTAGACATCCCCTACGCGTATCCGGTTCCGACCCTCGGGCGCGACGACGCGCTACAAACGATCCAGACGTGGCTCATGGACCACGACATCTACTCGCGCGGCCGTTTCGGCGCGTGGAGGTACGAGATCGGCAACATGGATCATTCCGTCAAGATGGGCGTGGACGCCGCACGCTCCATCGTGAACAAGACCCCCGAAGAGATCTGGACGACCTGACTCACGCGTCGAGATCTTCGGGCGGACTCGTCGAACCGAACGCGCACGTCATGATGTCGGGCAGATGGTGTTTGGCGAACGCGGCCGAATGCACCCGCTCCGATCCGCGCCCCTGATAGCCGTCCGGTAGACCTTCTCGGTCGGCGTTCTCGCGGATGGTGTAGCGGTTGAGGAACGTGACGATCTCGTCCAGGTCGACCCCTCGAGAGCGCGCCACGTCGCGATCGATGTAGAGACCGACCGGCTCCGTCGCCTCCACGAGCGACCTTGCCTTCGGCACGTCGAAGCGGGCATCCAGGTCCGCCACCAGCTCCTGCGGGTGGATCGGCCACGCGCCGGTCGTCGCCGGATCGGGCGTGTGGCCGTGATCGGCCGTCACGACCACGACGTAGTCGCCGACCTCCTCGTCGAGGAAGCTCACCAGCTCACCGAGAGCAGCGTCCTGCGCTTCGAGGACGGCCGCGAGTTCGGGTGAATTGATCGTGAAATTGTGCGCGGCGATGTCGGTCACCTTGAAATTCGTCAGGAGGATGTCGGGGACGTCATCGGCTCCGTATCCCGATTCGCGCACCATCGTCGTCAGGATGTCCGTCTGGAATTCGACCCATGCGGGACTGTCGTGCCCCTCGAGGACGTCGTGTCCGAGCCACATCCCATCGGCCTCGCCGTCGGCTCGGTCGAGCTCCGCGGCATGTTGCTCGAGTCCGCCGAAATCGTCGAGGTAAGGCGGGAACGAGTAGATCTCTGGGTTCGCCGTGATGTTGCCGGTGTCCCCGATGAGAGCTACTTCGTCCTTATCTCCGCCCGGCATCGCATTGCCATGCCCGAGCATCCCGAGGTGGTTCGTTATCCACGCGCCCGGTCCGGTCGCGGGATTCCCGCCGACCGACCACCCGACCAGACCCATTTTCGGTTCGTTGCCGTAGAACTTGTCGATCTCGTCGGCAAAAGTCGTCAGCGCGAGCTGACTCGGATCGCTTCTCTCGAAGGCGTTGTGCATCTTGCCGTCGTCGCCGCGGTATTCGATCGATACGACCTTGTGATCGCGCGGAAAGGCACCGGTCGCGAGGCTGGAATGCGTCGCCGGCGTGACCGACGGAGAGGAACCAACGCTGGCGTTGAAATACGACGTACCAGTACGTTCGAGCTTCGCCAGGTTCGGCCACCGATCCGGCCATAGCTTCAACACGTTGCGTCCGACGCCGTCCCACACCACGACGACCACCAGCTTCGGCGCCCCCTTCTTTCCCTCTGCAAGTGCGTCGTCGAGAACGGTCGCCGGGCGCGGAGGGATGTCCGCGTCGAGGACCTCACCCACGGTCGCGTAGACATCGATGATGTTGACGGCTTCCCGCACGATTCCGGCGTCGGCGATCCGCTCGGGTCCATAGAACACGAGCGGGATCTTCTGGAGGTAGTCCCACGGCCCGGTGTGCGTGACGTGGGTGAACGACCCCGAGAAATTCGGCTCTTTCGGCACGATCGTGATGTCGGCGGAATGAACGGGATCGAAGCCGCGCCAGATACGAGTGAGGATCTTCGGGT
>JAHWJK010000079.1 GCA_019348445.1 Actinomycetota bacterium
CTCGACAACCCGTGGAGACTCCTTCTACCCCACCCTCTTCGAAACGCCGCGCGAAGTTCTTCTTCGGCGGTTCGGTCGTGTTCGTAGCCGTATGCGCGCTCCTGTTCTGGTCGATGTCGCGGCCCGGGGCGACGGCGTTCTACATGACGCCAACCGAGCTCCACGAGATGGGAACCACACCGGCCGACGAGGGATTTCGGTTGAACGGCACCGTCGTCCCGGGTTCGATCGAACAGGACGGGCTCACCACGGCGTTCGCGCTCACGGACGGTTCTACGACGATCGACGTCGTGACCGAGGTTGCCGTGCCCGACACGTTCAAGGATCGCTCCGAGGTCGTCGCCCGCGGTTCCTACGACGGCGACACCTTCCATGCCGTCGAGGTCATGGCGAAGTGCCCCTCTAAGTTCAAGGCTCGAGCGGACGCCTAGTGCCGGTCCACTAGACACAAGGCAGGTAGATGGACATCGTTGCAGCCCTTGGGCGGCCCGCCGTTGTCGTCGCGACCGGCTTCGCCGCGCTCACCGCCGCGTTGTTCGCGTTCGGAACCGCCCGCGCTCGCTACGACCTGCTCGTTGCCGGGCGGCGCGCGTCGATCGCCACTGCGGGTTTCGTCGCGGTTGCGGCCGTCGCCCTGAGCGCCGCACTGTTCGCGCACGATTTCTCGTACGAGTACGTCGCCAACTACTCGTCTCGATCGCTCACCGGGCCGTACACGTTCTCCGCGTTGTGGGGGGGAATGGAGGGGTCGTTGCTGTTCTGGACGTTGCTCCTCGCGGTGTTCGCGGCAGCATCTCTCAGGTCGGCGACGACCAAGGGCATGTCGCCGCGACTGGTCGGCGCCGCGGGGGCCGTGCTCGCCGGGTTGACCCTGTTCTTCCTGGTCTTGCTTGTGATCCCGGCGGATCCTTTCGTGCGCTTGTCTCCGGCGCCCGCCGACGGCAGCGGCTTGAACCCGCTGCTGCAGTCGCCGGGGATGCTGATCCATCCACCATTGCTCTACACGGGCTTCGTCGGTTTCTCGATCCCGTTCGCGTTCGCGGTCGGTGCGCTGGTGATGAAGCGTCTGGAGGACGTGTGGTTCACGTCGACTAGAAGATGGACCCTGCTGGCGTGGTCGGCGCTGTCGATCGGCATCGTGCTCGGTGGCGCGTGGGCATACACCGAGCTCGGCTGGGGCGGTTATTGGGCATGGGATCCGGTTGAGAACGCGTCGTTCCTCCCGTGGTTGACCGCGACCGCGTATCTGCACTCGGTTGTGATCCAAGAAAAGAGACGGATGTTCAAGATCTGGAACATCTCGTTGATCTTGATCACCTACATGCTGGCGGTCTTCGGAACCTTCCTGACGCGTTCCGGGATCCTGTCGAGCATCCACACGTTCACGGAGGGACCGATCGGGAAGTGGTTCCTTCCATTCCTGGCAGCGATGTTGCTCGGAGGCGTCGCCCTCGTGATGTGGAGACTCGATTCGCTGAAGAGTGAGAACCGTTTCGACGCGGTGATCTCGCGCGAAACCGCTTTCCTTGCCAACAACGTGTTGTTCGTCGTCGCCGCCTTCACGGTGTTGTGGGGGACGATCTATCCGATCGTTGCCGAGGCCTTGTGGGGGACACGGCTGAGCGTCGGGCCCCCATTCTTCAACCGCGTGTTCGTTCCGATCGCCCTGGCGCTGCTGCTTCTCGCCGGCGTCGGCCCATTGATCTCGTGGCGGAGCATGCGCGCGCGAGCGCTAGGTCGCGTCTCGACCGGGCCTGCGCTCGTCGCGGTCGTGCTCGTGGTCGTCCTTGCCATCGCGGGCATCCGCAGCTGGGGCGCTCTCATCGCGTTCGGCTTGTGCGCGTTCACCGCAGCGAGCATCGTTACCGAGTTCGTGCGCGGCGGCCGCGTCTATAGGAAGCGCGAGAAGGTCTCGTGGATACCTGCGGTCGGCCGCACGCTGGTACGGAATCGCAGGCGATACGGCGGCTACGTCGTCCATCTGGGCATCGTGTTGATCGTGCTCGGCGTCGCCGGCGGCGCGTTCCGAACCGAGCGCGACGCGCATCTCTCGCAAGGAGAGTCGTTCCGCGTCGGCGACTACCGCCTCGTTTACGAAGATCTCAACGAGTCCCGCAACGACGAGAAACAGATCGCCATCACCAGCATCGGCGTTTTTCGCGACGGCGAGCGCGTCACGACGATGCGGCCGCAACGAAATCTCCACTTTGCACAGGAGCAATGGCAGTCCGAGATAGCGATCAGGACTACACCGATCGAAGACCTATACGTCGTCACGACGACGATCGATCCAGACGGCGCGGCGTCGATCCGCGCGTTCGTCAACCCACTCACGTGGTGGATCTGGGCCGGTGCATTCGTGATGGCCGCAGGGATGGCAATCATCCTCACCGGGCGTGTCGCGGCCCCCGTTCTCGAACGAAAGAAGGCGCGCGTCGGCGAGGCGATCCCGGTGTCCCGATGAAGCTGCCGGCGCTGACGCTCCTGTTGCTGGTCGTCGCGGCCGGTCCCGCCGCCGCGGCGCCGGAAGACCTTGCGAACGAAGTCTCGGCCGAAGTGATGTCCCCGTACTGCGACGGCGTGACTTTGCACGACTGTCCGTCGCGCGCGGCGCTCGAGCTGCGCGACCGGATAGAGGGATGGGCGCGCGACGGCTGGAGCAAGTCACAGATCATGGCGGAGCTGGAGCGCGAATTCGGGCCGGGGATCCACGCAACTCCGCAGGACAAGGAAGGTGTCGCCGCGTGGGTACTTCCCGCCGCAGCGTTACTGGTCGGAGTTGCCGTCGCCGCGGCGTTGGCTATGCGGTGGACGCGCCGTCGCGGCGCGGAGCAACCCGAACCCGTGGATCCGAGCGACCATGCGCGGGTCGAGCGTGAACTCGCGGCCCTGCGAGAGGAGACGCCATGACCGCTGCGATAGTCGTCGCTGTCCTCGCGATCGCCGCGCTCGTTTACGTCGTCGCCCCGCTGGGTCGCCGGGACCACCCGCTCGACGACGCACCGTCCGAGAACGCCGCGGAAGAAAACAAACGCGTGGCTCTCACCGGGATCCTCGATCTCGAGGAGGAGCGCGATGCCGGCAAGCTGTCAGACGACGAATTCGAAGACCTGCGGATCCGATACGAACGTGACGCGATCGCTGCACTGCGGCGGTTGGAGACGACACCGGGCGCCGTTTTGGAAGATCGTCTGGAACGGGAGATAGCGGACGCGCGAGAAAAACTGCGATGCCGAACCTGCGGAGCGCCACGCGGATCCAGCGCGGCGCGCTGTCCTTCATGCGGATCGTCGTACTGAGCTTGCTGGTCGCGCTCGTGAGCGCGGCCCCCGCACAAGCGGCAACCGACGGCGTCATCACCGGTCGCATCGTCAACGAGACGACTGGCAAACCCGCGGCCGGCGCCGAAGTGATCCTGGGCGGTGCCGACGAGAACGGCTCCCGCCGCATCCGACGGAGCGTCGCGGCCGACGCCGACGGCCGCTACCGCTTCGGAGATCTGCCGTCGGGTGCAGATTGGCTCTACGTCATCGATGCCGTCTTCGACGGAGGTCGTTTCCCCGGCAGCCCATTCACGTTCCCGCGGCGCGACGAGCCGAGGCTTCAGACTTCGCTGAAGGTGTGGAACACGTCGACCGACCCACAGGCGATCCTCGTGACGCGCGACGCGATGTTCGTTCTGCCGTCGGAGAACTCAGTAGGTGTCGTCGAATCCGTCACGGTTCTGAACCACGGCCGCCTCGCCTACGTCGGGCGGGGTGGCGAGGATGGAAGTGCCGAAACGACTTTCGGTTTCGGTCTTCCTGCGGGGGCCGGGCAGGTTGCGATACAGGACGCGTCGTTCGACGTGCCGGAGCTCGTCGCGACGGATTTCGGTTTCGGCATCACCGTCGCCCTTCCTCCGGGCAAGTCGACGTTCACGTACTCGTACCAGGTGCCGGCGGACGGAGCTACATACGTCCTTAGTAAGACCGCGCTCTATCCCACCGCGGACCTGCTCGTGTTTGCGGGTGACCCGCTGTCGCTCGACAGCGATCGGATGCGCGAGTCGGGTACCGAGGTCGTGGGAGGAAAGGTGTATCGGCGGTGGGTCGCGCCCGGCATGGTCGACGCCGGCGACACCGTGCTCATCCAAGCCGTCGCCGAGGCCGAGATGGCATGGCTGCCGTTCGCGATCGGCGCGGGCGTGCTGCTCGCCCTCATCTCCGCGGCGTACCTGTTCATGCGACGCCGTCCGCGAACGGCGGAGGTGACTCCGAAGGAAAGCCGCGACGATCTCATCGCCGAGATCGCATCGCTCGACCTCGCGTACGAAACGGGGGGCGTGCAGAAACAAGAATGGGAGAGCCGGCGCGAACGATTGAAATCGCAGCTCGTCGACCTAGAGAAAACGTGATCTCGCTCGATAACGTCACCGTCGTTTTCGGTCGGACACTCGCTCTCGACCAAGTAAGCGTCGAGATCCCGGAAGGTGTGACCGGCGTGTTCGGCCCCAACGGGTCGGGAAAATCCACGCTGTTGAAAGCGGTCGCGGGACTGTTGAAGCCGCAACACGGACGCATCGCGATCGACGGCAGCGATCGCCGCGACGAAACCGCGCGGCGTGCCGTCGGGTATGCCGGTCACGGTTCCGGGCTGTACGGACGGCTTTCGTTGCGCGAGAACCTCGAGCTGTTCGCGTCGCTGTACGGAGCGAGCGCAGAGCGCGCCGGCACGTTGATCGATCAGCTGGGACTGCGCGAGTTCGCGTCGCGTCCCGTGGCGGAGCTCTCCGCGGGTTCGAAACGTCGCGCTGCCGTCGCCCGAGCGCTGGTGCACGACCCGGATGTGCTTCTCCTCGACGAACCGTACGCGAACGTCGACGATGAAGCTTCGGAAGCCATCTCTCGCGCCGTCGCAACGTGGAAGACCGACGGGAAGACGGCCCTCGTCGCGACACACGGTGCGAAGAAGGTGAAGGCGTATGCCGACGGAGGCATCATCCTGCAGCGTGGACGATTGATCCGGTCCGGCCGGTATACGAGCGAAGGCTTCACGGCGACATGACCAGCGCGGAGCTCGGCTTCATCGCAAAAACCGCCGCTCTCGCGCGCAAAGACCTTCGCATCGAGATGCGGGCACGAGAAACGCTCCCGCCGATGCTCGCCTTCGCCTTTGCCGTCACCGTCGTTCTCTCCTTCACTCTCCCCGGAGCTCCGGAGCTGCACGCGCCACGGGAACTGCCTCCGGTCGGAACCGTTGCTCTTGCGGACGTGGTGGCGGGATTCTTGTGGATCACCGTCTTGTTCGCCGGATTGATCGGCTTCGCCCGCACCTTCGAGGCGGAGCGAGACGACGACGCCATCGAGAGCCTCTTGCTGGCGCCGATCGACCGCTCGGGTCTGTGGCTGGCGAAAGCGATCGCAAACCTCGTTTTCATCGTCGCGATCGAGCTGTTCCTCGTCCCCGCGTTCGCGCTCCTGTTCGGGTTCCGGGTGCTCGACGACATCGGAACGCTCGTCGGCGTCGTCCTTCTCGTCGACCTCGGCTTCGTCGCGACGGGAACGCTGTTCTCGGCGCTCGCGGCACAGACGCGGAGCCGTGAACTGATGCTTCCGATCCTGGCCCTGCCGGCATTGGTCCCGGTCTTCCTCGGAGCCGTGGAACTGTCATCCGACCTGTTCGTAGGACGCGGCCTCGCAGGCGATGGTTCGGCCGGATGGCTGGCGATACTCGGGGTCTACGACGTGGCGGCGATAGCAGTCTCGGTGATGGCCTTCGAATACGCACTCGACTAAACCACTTCAGCCGCGGCGACCGGCGGACGAAAACCCCGCCGCCGAGCGAGTTCCGCAGCGAGCGAAGCGAGCGAGGACTGTCTGAGCGAACGGCGTGGGTTTTCGGCGGACGGCGCCGCTAACCAGGCGACATTGCGCGGAAGGCTTTCTCGATCGCCGCGGGTCCTTTCGTCGACACGAACATCAGGATCGGTGTCGCGAGACCCGCGTCGCGCAGCGTACCGATGCGTTCCTTGCATTCGGCCGCGCTCCCCAGCAACACGAGCTTGTCTACGAGTTCATCCGGGATCGTCTCGACCGCGCCGTTGCGGTCGCGCCGCGACCACGCGTCGAGCAGCTTCGCCGCAACATCTTCGTAACCTTGAGCCGCGATGAAGTTGTTGTACGCGGGCACTGCGAGGTACGGCGTCATCAACCACCGGACGAAGTTCCGCACCTCGTCGACCGGCTCGTCGGGACAGCACATGATCCGCTCGACCAGTTCCTTACCCGGACATGCGTCGCGCGCGATGCGAACTCCCTCTTCGCCGGCGAGGTAGAGCGCGACGCCGTCGGCCATCTCGTTCGCCAGCCCCAGCATCTTCGGACCTAACGCCGCGAGGTAGATCGGGATCGGTTTCTCCGGCGGAGCCTCCAGGCGGAAACTCACCACTGCGATCGTCTCTCCGTCGTAATTGACCTTCTCACCGGCCAGCGCGGCGCGGACGGCTTCGATCGTTTCGCGCGTTCGGAGGAGGGGACGCTCGAACTTCTGGCCCATCCACCCTCCGACGATCAGCGGCGACGACGCGCCCACGCCGAGGCAGAACCGACCGTCGCTCGCCTGCTGCACCGCGAGCGCGCTCATCGCGAGCAGCGCCGGGGGCCGCGTGTAGACCGGAACCACCGCGCAGCCAAGGCGCATCGTGCTGGTGGTCATCGCGACCGCTGCTGCCACGGAGAAGGCATCCGGACCGGCGGTTTCGGCCGTCCATGCATCGGTGTAGCCGAGGTCCTCGGCCTCGCGAGCCAGCTCGGCGGACCTCCGGACGGAGAATCCCAAAAGGGGCGGAGTGAACCCAAGTCGGTGTTCCATCGTCCGACCTTTATATTCGGTTGCGCATGGACGCTTCCTCGCGAGCCTCGACCCGCTCGCTTCTCCCCCTCGGAATCGCCACCTGGGTGTCGGTAGCCGTTGCTCTGGCACTCATATTTTTCTACGCCCGCGAGGCAGATCTCTCGATGGGAGGACAGCTCCAGCGGATCTTCTACTTCCACGTGCCGTCGGCGTGGGTCGCATACCTGTCGTTCGGGATCGTTTTCCTCGCGTCGATCGCGTACCTGAGGACCGCCAACAGGCGGTGGGACCTCGTAGCCGAGGCCGCCGCCGAGATCGGGGTCCTCTTCACGACCCTCGTCCTCATCACCGGGCCGATCTGGGCGAGGCCCGTCTGGGGAACGTGGTGGCAGTGGGACGCCCGGCTGACGTCGGCTCTCGTGATGTGGCTGACCTACGTCGGCTATCTGTTCCTGCGCGGACTGGCACTGGACCCCGCGCGAGCCGGGAAGCCCGCCGCCGTCCTCGGGGTCGCCGGATTCGTCAACGTTCCGATAGTGCACTTCTCGGTGCAGTGGTGGCGGACCCTTCATCCGTCGGGGCCGACGCCCGCCGACCTCGCGCGCGACTCGGGGTTGGGGGGGCCGGAGTTGACCGCGTTCTTCGCCTCGCTCGTCGCATTCACGCTCTTGTTCGCCTTGCTCCTGAGCCTGCGTGTGCGCCTTGGTCGCGCGCGCGAGGCACTCGAGGTCCGAGAGCTGCAGCGCGAGCAGCTGAGGAATAGAGCGATCCCGACCTCGGTCACGACGTGAGCGACACCGCGTGGCTGTTTATTGCATTCATGGTGGTTTGGATCGCTCTCGGTGCGTACCTTTTTTCGATCGCGGCGCGCCAGAACAAGGTCGACCGGAGGCTCGACGAATTGGATCGCGGAGACTGAATCCAGAAACACAAGTGCACTAACGCGCTAGCGCACTAAGTCGATGGAGCCGTAGTTCACCCCTGTAAGATGTGCGCCCCATGGCGATGCGCGACCGCGTTTACCGC
>JAHWJK010000080.1:0-3942 GCA_019348445.1 Actinomycetota bacterium
TCAACTCCAGTTTGTGAAAGCTTTCACGATCCTAGCAGTTAGGGTCGCCTAACCCCAGCTACGCCGTTCCTGTTTACCCTGCTCATCATGCGTAAACGCGAATCTCCCACCGCCTCTTCCGTGGGCTGGATCGGTCTCGCCGCGGTGGCCGCAGCGGCCACGCTGTGGGCGGTTGCTGCTGCCGCCGCCCGCACCCTCTTCGACGACGGCGTCGAGCCCCTCGAGCTCGTCCAGGCCCGCGCATATGTAGCCGCGATCGGCCTCGCCCTAGTGCCCGCCGCGTGGAAGAAACCCCGGACCTCGAGGCTGTGGTCCGTGATCGCTCTCGGGGTCGCAATCGCGTTGGTGAACGCGTTCTATTACGTGGCGATCGAGCGCCTGGCGGTGGCCGTCGCGCTGGTTCTCCAGTACACGGGTCCCGCCGTGGTGGTCGCGTGGGTCGCGCTTACGACGCGCAAGAGGCCCGCACCGCAGATCCTTCTCGCCCTCGCCGCGACGTTCGCCGGCGTCGTCCTCGTCTCCGAGCTCCTCGGTGGAGACATCGGCTCGCTCGATGTGATCGGGATCGCGTGCGGACTCGGGAGCGCGGTCATGTTCGCCACCTACACACTGCTCAGCGAGCGGACGAGTGACTTCTACGGAGTGATCGGCGCTTTGTTCCGCGGGTTCTGCGCCGCCAGCATCTTGTGGCTGGTGTTCCAGATCCCGCAGGGATGGCCGCACGCGTTGACGGCATCCGAGAACCTGCCACGCGTGCTATTCGTCGGCGTTGCAGGCACGCTCGCGCCATTCCTTCTTTACCTTTGGGGCGTGGAGCGGATCCGAGCCGAACGGGCCGTGATCGCGGCAACGCTCGAACCGGTTGTAGCGGGCGTCGTCGCCTGGATCTGGCTCGGGCAGCTCCTGACACCGATGCAGCTGATCGGGGGAAGCATCATCGTTGCCGCCGTCGCATCACTCCAGATGAGGCGGTCGGAACCGGCTCCCGTCGTTCCCGGTTAATCGACGGCGAACTCCGCGAGACGTCTGCCGATCAAGGGTGCGAACTTGAAGCCGTGACCACTGCACGGGGACCCGACGACGATGTCGCCGTGCCGCTCGAGGATGAAGTGCTCGTCTTTAGTGTTCGTGTAGAAGCAGGTCTCGGAGAAGCGCGGTTCGGCATCGACGCCGGTGAAACGTTCTGTCACCCATTCACTCATCCGTTGAACAGACTGCGCGTCGACCGGTTGATCGGAATCCGGATCGGCGACGGGACCCGCGATGTGTTCGCCGACCTTGAGACCCTGTCCCGGACTCGGTAGTGAGTACACCGACGGGCTCCCCCACTCGACGAACGTCGGGACGCTAGACGTGTCGCAATCGAAATACGCGACCGTTTCCCTGGTCGGCCTCACCGGAAGGTCGATCTCGATCGTTGCCAACAGCTTCTTCGCCCACGGCCCCGCGGTCACCACGATGGAATCTCCCTCGAAGTCGCCACCGGGAGTTCGAACGATCACGGATCGCGCGTGTGGCTCGATCGAGATGACCTGGCGCTCTTCTATGACATCCGCGCCGGCATCCATCGCCGATGTGACGAACGAAGCGATCGCCGCGTCTGCATAGATGACACCCGAATCAGGTTGGAACAGAACCTCTGCGTCCGCCGGCAGCGACAGTGGTGGAAACCGGTCACGCACCGTTGAGCCGTCGATCCACTCATAACCCGCTCCGCGTTCCTCGAGAGCCCTCGCGTTCTCGGCGACGCGGGGGCCGATGTCGAGACCGCCTGTCGTGTGGACCAGCTCCGTTCCGGCCTCCCGTTCGAGATCGCGCCACAGCTCCAGCGATTCCTGTGCCATCGCTACGTACATGGCGTCGGGGTAAGAAAAACGAAAGATGCGGGTGCGTCCGTGACTCGACCCGCGCTTGTGACCGAGCCGGAACTGCTCGAGCAGGACGACTTTCTTGCCGAGCTTCGACAGAGCGCGCGTCGTCGCGCTACCCATGATGCCGCCGCCGACGACGACATGATCGACCCGTTTCACCGGGTCAGGGTAAGAGAAAGATCAACAAGCGGGAGGCTTTACTTCGCCTCCGTCATCGCGCGACGAGAAGATCTCCTCGCGCAGCGCTTGATCGGCCGCGTACTGCGCATCTGCTGAGGGTCGGTCGGGCAAGCGAACCTTTCCGACGAGAACATCCTTCGCCAACAGCACCGAATGCTCGTTGATACCTCCATAGCCGAGCAAGGGATAGGTCGAGTCGCCAACAGATGGGATCGCCTGCCACGGAACCGGCATCGTCGTGCATCCGAAGCAGAACGGGTTGGCGCCCGGACCGTACTCGACGCGATCCGGCGCCCTGGGGTCGCCCGCCCAGTGCACGTCACCGTCATCGACCCCTTCGGCTGGATGTGGTTGAGCCGTGTGAAGAAGAACCGACTTCAGCTCGTCGAGAGTGAACCGTCCGTCGTCCAGTGGGCCTTTCTTCGTCGGCCTCCCACACGCGACGAGACCGTCCTTGGTGCCGGGAGTCTTGTCACGCAGGAGACGACGTGCTTCGAGCACGATCGCCGTCGCGCCTCCGGCTGCATACGGCGACGCCGCGCTCGTGCAGCAGGCGATCGGATCCGGCTTCATCGCCTCCGCGCTGCGAGTTGCGGTCATCCCGGCGTATGCGTCGGCGACGACGTGCGGCGGCGCTCCCGCCCACAACGTCATCTTGCCGTTGTCGTGACCGCCGACGAGGACGACGCCCGGTGGAGCCGTCGACAGCGCATACGTCGGCGTCGGCGCGAAGCCGGCCAGGTACGCGGTGCCGTTACCGCTCGCGGCCATCGTCAGCATCCGTTTCGACGCAAAGGCGAACGCGTTGGTCGTCCCGCTGGGGACCGGTGGCGGGATGAGGCTGAGCCACGAGTTCGACTGAACGTCGATCCACCCTTGTTGCGCCGCCCACTCGACGCCGCGTGCTCCCAGCCCTTCGATCTCAACTATCCGCGCGGTCGGTGCAAGCGAATTCGGCGCACCGGCGGCGCGCGACGCGGTCATGGTTCCGTGACCGTGGTCGTCGAAGATGACATCTTCGTCGCAGTTCTGTTGGAAGGCATTGGCCGGCGGCGCCGACACAACGGGGCAGTTCGTACCCCCTTCTCCGAACGAGATCGCACCTGCGATACGCGTTCCCGGGATCCAGTACAGGTCGCCACGGGTGACGGAGTTCCACACGTCGGCGTCCTCCTTCAAAGCCTTGTCGTATGGAAGATCGAGACTGAGACGGAGTGCCTTCGCGTCCTTCGGATAACCCGGGATGTACTTCGACGGGTGCTTGTACGCGAGCTTCGAGGTGTCTCGGAACGCGGGGCTGTACGGATTGATCCCGGTATCGATCAGTGCCACGACTGCGATCGGTTGGGGACCTTTCGGAGCGCAATCTCCGTTCGACCACTCATAGCTGCTCTTGGTGGCGACGCAGAAAACCACGACCGGACTCGCAGAGGCCCGTGGAAGAACAGGCAGCAGGACCGCTGCCGCAAGCAGGATCGTTATCGTCGCCCGGATCGTCCGCATGCAGCAGATTTCGGCGCCCGCGGCACCTCTTCCTGCGGAAGAACGCCGGCTGTGGGAGCGTTCTGGTCGCTATGAGCATCGAGGTCACGGACGCGACGTTCTTGAACGCGGTCGTCGAGCGGTCGCGAGAGGTCCCGGTGGTAGTCGATTTCTGGGCGGCGTGGTGCGGGCCGTGCCGCGCCCTCACCCCCGTCCTCCACAAGCTCGAGACCGAGGCCGACGGAGCGTGGGAGCTGGCGACGGTCGACGTCGACCAGAACCCGGTCGTAAGTCAAGGCTTCAGGATCCAGGGGATCCCCGCGGTGCGCGCCTTCAAGGACGGAGAGATGGTGGCGCAATTCAACGGCGCGTTGCCCGAATCGCACGTACGGGAATGGCTCAAGAACTT
>JAHWJK010000080.1:4042-7787 GCA_019348445.1 Actinomycetota bacterium
CTTCTAGTCGCGTAGGGTGCGGCGATGCCCGAGCTGAGCGATCTAGACGCGACCGGCCAAGCCGAACTCGTCCGCACCGGCGAAGCGTCTCCGTCGGAGCTCGTCGACGATGCGATCGCTCGGATCGAGAAACTGAACCCAGAGTTGAACGCGGTCATCCACCCGATGTTCGACAAAGCTCGTCAGCAAGCGAGCGGGGACCTCGCAGACGGGCCGTTCAAGGGCGTTCCGATGGTCCTCAAAGACCTCGACGGTCACAGTGCGGACGACCCGTTTCATTGCGGGAACAAGCTGCTGAAAGAGATCAACTTCACTCCCGACTTCGACAGCTATTCGCACGCGAAGCTGCGCGACGCGGGGTTCGTTTTCGTAGGAAAGTCGAACTGTCCCGAGTTCGGTCTGTTGCCGACGACCGAACCGCAGGCGTACGGCGCCACGCGTAACCCGTGGAACACGCAGCACTCGACGGGTGGATCGAGCGGTGGCTCCGCGGCTGCGGTTGCAGCGCGCATGGTGCCGGTAGGTAGCGCGGGCGACGGTGGTGGTTCGATCCGGATCCCATCGAGCGAATGTGGCCTCGTGGGTCTGAAGCCGACGCGCGGCCGCGTCTCGCTCGGCCCCGACCTCGGCGAGATCTGGAACGGTCTCGTCGTGCGCGGCGCGGTAACGCGAACCGTCCGGGACGCAGCCGCGGTCCTCGACGTGATGTCCGGGCCGATGCCCGGCGATCCCTACACCGCGCCTCGGCTCGACCGTCCGCTCGTGCAAGAGGTCGGCGTCGATCCCGGCAAACTGCGGATCGGATTCACAACCGAGGTTCCCGAACACCTCGGTGCAACGGTCGACCCGGCCTGCGACCAAGCTGCGCGCAACGCTGCGACGACACTCGCGGAACTCGGTCACCACGTAGCCGAAGAATCGCCGGTTGGGCTCGACGACCCGCAGCTCGTCACCGATGGAACGGTCTTGATCTCGTCGTGGATGCATTGGGAGTTCGCGCACTGGGGCGCGCTCGTCGGGCGCGAGTTCACCGAGAACGATGTCGAGCCGACGACGTGGGCGTTCGCGCAGATGGCCGGAGATGTCCGGGCCGTCGACTACATCTCTGCGGTGGACCGGCTCAACGCCGCGGCGCGATCCGCGGCGCGGTGGTGGCAGGACTTCGACCTGCTCGTCACTCCGACGATCCCGATGACGCCTCCCCCGCTCGGCAGCTTCGACTCCCCGCCCGAGAACCCGCTTCACGGCATCTTGTTCGCTGCTGCGGTTATCCCGTTCGTCGTCCCGTTCAACATCAGCGGCCAGCCCGCGATCTCGCTGCCGCTGCACTGGACCGACGACGGCCTACCGGTCGGGGTCCAGATCGTCGCCGCGCAAGGCCGAGAGGACCTGCTGGTCCGCGTTGCGTCTCAACTCGAAGAGGCGCGCCCGTGGGCGGACAGGCGCCCGCCGATCTCCTGAGTCTCTTCCACGTCCGTCACGAGGCCGACGTCTCGTTCCCGGCGCCGCCGGAGTTCGTGTGGGAATCCCTCACCCGAACCGATCTCTTCGACGAGTGGTGGGCATGGATGCGCGACGTGCGACTGGACGGTGTGGCACTGACCGAAGGTTCGACGATCTCGTTCACGATCGATCCTCCGATCCCCTACCGGTTCAGGATCGCGGTGAACGTGATGGAGGCAGACGAGGGACGCTTCCTACTCGGCGAGGTCACCGGAGATCTCGTCGGCGACGCGACGTTCGAATTGAACGGCGACAGCCACACGAGTGACGTTCACGTCATGTGGGACGTCGAGATCAGAAGTCCCCTGATCAGGCCGGTGATCCTGATCGCGCGGCCGATCCTTCTACGAGCGCAGGTGTGGGCCGTCGACGTCGCGCTGCGAGGATTCCGCCGCTATCTCGCCGAGCAGGGGTTCGAGTAGGTCTCAGACGGCGAGCTTCATATCGGCGTAGGCATCGCAGAAAGCGTCGACGACGCTCGGGTCGAACTGCCGCGCCCGTTCTGACTTGATCTCCTCGATCGCAGCATCGACAGCTAGCGCCTCCTTGTAGGGACGCGGGTGCGTCATGGCATCGAATGCGTCGGCAACGGTTACCAGTCGGGCCGCGAGTGGAACGTTGGCAGCACGGATCCCGTGGTACCCGGTCCCGTCCCAGCGCTCGTGATGAGACAGCGCGATGCGTTCGCCCAGACGAAGCGTCGGTGACACGCTCTTGGAAAGCATGCGGGCGCCGGTGTCGGTGTGACGTTTCATGACCTCCCACTCTTCGGTGGTGAGACGACCCTCCTTCAAAAGGATGTGGTCCGGAACCGCGATCTTGCCGATGTCGTGAAGCGGTGCCGCGGCTCGGATCAGATCGACCTGGCGCGGAGATAGCCCGAGGACGAGCGCCATCCGCGCACTTAGCTCTCCGACGCGTTGGGTGTGTTCACCCGTGCAGTCATCGCGGAACTCCGACGCCATCGCGAGTCGTTGGAGTATCTCGACCTTGGCACGCTCGAGATCTTGGGTCCGTTCTGCGACTTTCTTTTCCAGTAACTCGTTCTCGTTGCGGAGGAGCTTGTGCAAACGTCTCGTCTCGAGCAGGTTCCTGATCCGCAGGTGTACCTCGGTCTTCTCGAACGGCTTGGTGAGGAAGTCGTGCGCGCCACTTCCGAGCGCGCGAAGACGCACTTCCGGATTCAGATCCCCGGTCAACATCACGACGGGGACGAAGTCCCGAGCAACTTCTTTGATCTCGGCCATGACATCGAGGCCGTTCTTGTTGGGCATGTGCAGGTCGAGCAAGACGAGATCGGGCTCGAACGCGATGAACGTGTCGACAGCCGTGCCCGGATCGGTCGCGCTGGCGATCTCGTGGTAGCCCTCACGCTCCAGCAGGGTCTGCAGGATCCAGACCATGTCGGGGTTGTCATCGATGATGAGGATCCGAGCATCAAGGTCCGGGGCCATTCGGCGCCTCCACTACGTTATGCGGTCAACTGACTACACTCTGTAGTGGATATGCCCGCAGCCGGAGAACCCAAACCTCCGACACCGGATTTTTTCAGGGGACGGGAGAGAGGATGACGGCGCGGAGCGCCGGGGCGGGCGGGAGGTACGGGACTTTACGCAGTCCTAACCGACACTGCCCTCCATCTGGAGCTCGACGAGGCGCTGGAGCTCGACCGCGTACTCCATCGGCAGCTCTTTGACGATCGGCTCGATGAAGCCCCGCACGATCATCTGCATCGCTTGGGTCTCGTCGAGGCCGCGGCTCATCAGATAGAAGAGCTGCTCGTCGGACACCTTCGAGACGGATGCCTCGTGGCTCACCGCCGCCGACTCTTCCTCGATCTCGATGTACGGATAGGTATCGCTCCGCGAGTCGTCGTCGAGGATCAACGCATCGCAGATGACATGTGACTTCGAGTGATCGGCACCTTCCTCGATCCTTACGAGCCCGCGGTATCCGGCCCGGCCCCCATCCTTGCTGATGGACTTGCTGGTGATCGAGCTCTGCGTGTTCGGCGCCGCGTGGATGACCTTGCCGCCGGCGTCCTGGTGCTGCCCGTCGCCCGCGTACGCGATCGACAGGATCTCGCCCTTGGCATGTTCACCGAGGAGATACACGCTCGGGTACTTCATAGTCACCTTCGACCCGAGGTTGCCGTCGACCCATTCCATGATCGCGCCCTCGTGCGCGGCGGCGCGCTTCGTGACGAGGTTGTAGACGTTGTTCGACCAGTTCTGGATCGTCG
>JAHWJK010000081.1 GCA_019348445.1 Actinomycetota bacterium
TACGACCTGGTGACAGAGGCACGACCGGAGGAGAGCACCGTCGGCATCATCCTGGCGGCCGTCTCGCTCATCGTCATGCCGTGGCTCGCGCTGCGAAAGCGTGCGATGGCAAAAGTGATCGACAGCCGCGCGCTGGATGCCGATTCGCACCAGACGTCGCTGTGCACGTTGATATCGGGTGTGTTGTTGGTGGGACTCGTTGCGAATGCGTGGTTGGGGTGGTGGTGGGCCGATCCGGTGGCGGCACTCGGTATCGCGGCTCTTGCCGCCATGGAGGGACGAGAACTACTCACGACCGAACGCTTCTGTGCGTGTTGAGTTGTCGACGCGCTGCGGTGTTACGAAGGCGACTACTCGACGTTAACCTGCCCTCGTCGTAGCCATCGCGGCGCAACCTGTGGGAGGGATCTTGGTCAAGCGCGTCCTCATCATCGCGATCGTCGCCGCGGTGATCGCGGCCGGCGCCGCGTATCTGCTACGCCCTGAGACCGGCGTTCCCGAAGCCGCTCCGACGGAAAGAGAGATGGCGGCGTCCATCGGAACCGATGTGATGCGGCATCTCCACCGCGGTCACGTCCCGGGTCGTTCCGGCGAGATCATGCTCGTCCCGAAACCGCACCACTTCATCATCGGCGACTGGGACCTGACGACCCTCGGCAGCGATACGCCGACACTCTCGACATCCCATCCCAACCCGTGGGCGTATCTCGCCCGGGTGCCGATCATCCTCTACGGCGACACCGTGCCGCGCGGACGCACGATCGAGGAATCGGTCGACATCACCCAATTGGCCCCCACGTACGCCCGCATGGTGGGTTTCGCGCTGGACGGCACGAGCGCGCCGCTGCCGGGGTTCGATCAGCTCGACCCGACCCCACCGAAAGCGATCGTGACCGTGGTCATCGACGGAGGCGGGTGGAACGCGCTCCAGGAACACCCCGACTCGTGGCCCAACATGGCGCGGCTGATGAGAGAGGGAACGACGTTCACGAACGCAACGATCGGCTCGGCTCCATCTGTCACCGGCGCGCTGCATGCGAACTTCGGCACCGGCACCTACCCCGTCACGCACAGGATCCCCGGAAACCAGATGCGGGGGCCGGATGGCAAGAACCACGACACGTGGCAGCGGAACGCGGACCCGAGCTTCCTGGAGGCCCCGACGCTCGCCGACCTGTGGGATGTGGCGAATGGGAACGAGGCCGTCATAGCGACCGTGTCGTACGAGGGATGGCACCTGGGGATGATCGGTCACGGCGCGGCTTTCCCGAAAGGCGACAAGGACATCGCGGTGCTGTGGGAGCTGGACGAGGACGCATGGTGGATCAACGAAAACTTCTATTCGTTGCCGGCGTATCTACAGGAGACCGACATCTCGCAACTCGAGGCATACGAGGAACAGCTCGATCGCCGCGATCACGTCGAGGACGGAACGTGGTTCGGCCACACGATCGAAGAGATCCAAGAGGTCAACAACCAAGGGAAAGCGGTGGTGCGCCCCGGCGTCCCCTCGTTCGTCCGTTTCACCGGCGACGCGGTCGTAGAGATCCTGCGGCGCGAGCCGTTCGGCGCCGATGGGATCACGGATTTTTACTGGATCGAGATGAAGATGCCCGATTACGCGGGGCACGCGTGGAACGTGACAAATCCCGAGCAAGCGGACGTCATCGCCGAGACCGACGCTCAGATCGGGCGACTCGTGAGCGAACTCGACAACAAGCTTGGGGAGGGTAGATACGTATTCGCCGTCAGCGCCGACCACGGCCAACAACCGCTACCCGACCTCCTTGGCGGGTGGCGGATCAACTCGAACGAGATCGAGCGCGATGTCGAATCCCGCTTCGGAACCATCGTCGAGAAAGTGACCCCTAGCGACATCTACTTCGACGTCGACGTCATGGAACGTGAAGGCGTGCGCCTCGCGGACGTCGCGCGCTGGTTGGGTACGTACACGATCGGCGAAAACATCCGCGACGGTGCGCCGGGTGCAGAGAACGTCCCGGACGCGCGGAGGGACGACAAGATTTTCGCCGGCGTGTTCTCCACCGAGTTCCTCGCCAACCTCAGCGACCAGCAGATCGATTCGTTCGGGCGCGGCGACTATCCGCAGGGTGACTTGACGTCTCCGCCACAAGAAACGGGAGGCATTCAAGCCATCCCGTAGGGTGACGCCTCGATGGGCATGTTGAAGCGCGGCCTCGCGCTCATCTCCAACAACAGGGACTTCGGCCTTCTGATGGCTGCACAGTTCGCCGCGCAGGCGGGTGACGGCATGGTGCAGACTGCTCTTGGCAAGTTCATCGTGTTCGGAGGCCAGAAGGGGTTCGATCCCGAAGCGGCGCGCTCGCCCGACGAGGTCCTACGGATCGCGCTGTACATCTTCGTCCCCTACGCGCTCATCAGCCCGTTCCTCGGCGTCGTCATCGACCGGTGGGATCGACGCCGACTGTTGTTCGTTGCGAATGGCTTGCGCGGCGTCGTCGTTGTGTTGATCGGACTGGCCGGCATAAATGCCATTCCGGACTTCGCGTTGTTTCTTGCGTTCGTGCTCACGCTGGCCTCGACGCGTGTCGTCCTGGCGACTAAGGCCGCCGCGCTTCCCGCGACACTCGGTGATGCCAACCTGACCGAAGCGAACGCGGTGTCACAGCTCGGCGGAGCGATGTTCCAGATAGGCGGTGCCGTCGTCGCGATCGGTGCATCGCTGTTCCTCACCGCGAGGTGGGTCGCGCTGATCGGTGCGCTCGTCTACATCGCCGGCGCGCTCGTCGCGCTGCGCATCGACAAGGCTTCGGAGCACGCGATCGGAACAGGTTTCCTGCGCGAGGCAAGGCGGGTCATGGGCAACATCATCGCCGGCCTCAAAGAGGTTGCACGGTCACCGAAGGCGGCTTCTTCGATCACGACCTACTTCTGGTTGCGCCTTTTATGGAGTTTCACGTTGACGGGGATCGCGTTCGTCAGCCTGGAATTGCTGGAGGGGGCCGAGACGACGCGTTTGATCCTCACCGGCGGCGGCGGCGCCGTCGGCGCGGGACTCGGATTCCTCCTCGCGGGTTGGTTGACCGACCGCGTCCGGACGACGGCGATGCTCGTCGTCGCCTCGTCCGTCTTGGCCGGGGTCGCGGTAGCCGCTCTCGGCGGTCTCGAACTGAAGCCTGCGATCGTGGCCCTTACGTTCTGTCTGGGCCTCGGGTTCTTCCTCGGCAAGATCTCGCTCGACACCATGGTGCAGGAATCTCTGGGGGATGACTTCCGGGGCCGAGCGTTCTCGCTGTATGACATCGCCTACAACGTCGCGTGGGTCGTTGCCGCGGCCGCGATGAAACTGTGGTGGACGCCGTTGGAGGGAACGCTCATCTCACTCGGCGGCGTCGTCTTCCTCGTTGGGATCGCAGGCCTGGCGCTGTGGTTCCGGCGAGCCGGCCTTCTCACCCCCCGAACCGCGACCGAGTGACGCGTCCCAACCTGACGCAGAGCAGGTCGCTGGTCGTGATCGCTTTCGCGCTCGCAGTGATAGTCGTCGCCAGCTCGCTGCTCGGTCTCTTCGACGACGCCGAACCCGTTCCGTCGTTCAAGGCCCAGGCGTGCTCGCTGCCCGACGCGTGGCTCGAACGGATCCAGCGCGGTTATTTCGAACACCACAGTGGCCAGGTCTCGATCCTTCCGCGCACCCCCGCGTACATGGCTTCGGGCGCCGGAGGGTGGAGTCATTCGGGACCGTGGCCGTACCTGGTCGACATCCCGTTGGTGTTCTACGGACCGGGGCTGATCTCGGGCTTGGGAGACGTGGAAACGCCCGCGACGCTTGCCGATGTAGCACCGACACTGATGACTCTGCTCCACGGCTTCTATCGGACCGAAGGAGACGCGCTCGCAGAGGTTGCCGAGTTCACGGGCCGTTCTCTCAAGCAGGACATTCCGAAGCTCGTCGTCGTCGTGGTGCTCGACGGCGGAGGATGGAACGTCCTCAACCAGTGGCCGGACGACTGGCCGAACCTCGCTCGTCTGATGCGCGACGGCGTCAGTTTCACGAACGCAACCGTCGGTTCGTCCCCGTCGGTCACACCGGCGGTGCATACGACATTGGGCACCGGCGAGTTCCCGCGTACACACGGCATCACGGGTATCCCGGTGCGAGACGAGGAGGGTACGGTCGTCGACTCGTTCCTGAAGGGTGAGTCGTCTCGGTTGATCCAGGTCGCGACGCTCGCGGAACGCTGGGACGCACAGAATCGCCAGAAAGCGAAGATCGCGATGGTCGGCTACGAGCCGTGGCACCTCGGGATGATCGGTAAGGGGGCCGAAACGCCGGGCGCAGACAAGGACGATGCGGTGTGGCTCGACGTCGAAACGAACGAATGGATCACGAATCCGGCTCATTACCGTCTGCCGCCTTCGATCGCGGCGACGGGCGGACTCGATGACTACGTACGCGAGTTGGACGCAGCCGACGGCGACCTAGACGGTGAGTGGCTCGGCAACGACATGCTCGACCAACGCGACCGTGCCGAGGAGACGCCGGCCTTCATCCAGTACCACACGGACGCGATGCTGAACATGATCGAAGCCGAAGGCTACGGAGACGATGCGATCACCGATTTCGTCTTCACGAACTACAAGCAGATAGATCGCCTCGGCCACTACTTCAATATGACTTCCGAAGAGGTGCGTGGTGCGTTGGTCGAAACGGATCGTCAGCTTGGTGTCATCGAGCGGTTCCTCGACGAGGAGGTAGGGCGAGGTCGATACGCGCTCGTGGTCACGGCCGATCACGGACAGCAACCTGATGCCGCCGATATCGGGGGCTTCGGGATCGACCCGCGCGAGGTCGAGGCAGACCTCGATGAAGAGTTCGGTCCGATCACGCGTGCGGTGTGGCCGACCGAGGTCTTCCTGCTGGAAGACGAGATGGCCGAGAGGGACGTGACGGTAGAGGAAGTGGCGCAGTTCCTTGGCCGTTACCGTCTCGCCGACAACACCCAGCGGCCGGACATGGTCGTAGGCGGCGCAGGTGAGTTGGATCCCGGAACGAGGTTGTTCGATATGGCCATACCCGCGCGGATGCTGCCGTCGCTACGCTGCGTCGGCGACGGCCCGTAGCGGGCTCGCGCAGTTAGCATGCCGCACCGATGGCGACCGAGGCGGTGACCGACCCCGCACCCCAACCGGCCGGTAGAGCGTTCGACCGGTGGCTCGGCCATCCCGTTGCCTATCTGTTAACGGCGGCGATATTGCTGACGATCTTCGGCTGGACGTTCTTTGCGAACCCCGAGCGCCTCGCTCCAACGAAAGACCCTGCGTATTACACGTGGCGCACCGAAGCTCTATTGACCGAGACGCCCGAGACGCTCCTCGAGATAGAGGGCCCGCGTTACGAGGGCGGCGTTGGCATGTATTCGGGCGGTTACCGGATCGCCGCGTCCGTACTCGGCGGTGTCATGCGCCGCGTGGCTGCGATCGCTCCACTCTCGACGACGATTTTCCTCATGGTCGGTATCCCCGTGCTGACCGCGCTACTCCTCGGCGCCTTCGCGTTCCAGTATCGGCGCGACCCGTTGATCTTCCATGGCGTCGCATTCGGCGCCGCGAGTCTCTATCTGACTCCACCTTTCGTGGGCTATATCGACAACGTGCTCGCGTTGTTCTTCCTCGCCGGCGCACTCCTTTTCCTGCGCGACGCGCCGCGTTCGTGGCCGGCGCGGATCGGATTCGGGTTCTTCCTGGTGATGGTCGGTTTTACTCACCCAACGACACTCGTCATCTTCTTCATGACCCTCGGCGCGATGGCGCTGGTGCGACTGGTTTTCCGGCGCTTCGACCTGAGATCTGTGATCCGAGACGACGCCGCCCTCCTGATCACAGCGCTGGCATCGATAGTCGTGACCTACGCGATCTGGAAGGTCGGGATCTGGGGCCCGCCCGCATCTCTCGGTGACGCGGCCCTGTTGCCCCCCTACGACGTGAGTTTCTTCGTCGACCGATTGGTTCTCTGGGTCACCGCGATGCGACCCGCGCTCAACGGACCGCTCTTCTTGCTCGGCGCCGCGTCGTTACTCGTCGCCGGGCGGCGGGCGGTAGAAGACGAGCTCACGAGGGTCTCGATCGTGTGGCTGGCGCCGCTGATCGGGGTCTTCGGCTTTCTCGCCGGTGCGTCCTATCCGTACTACCGGTTCTTCAATACGACGCTCGCGTGGGTTTTGCTCGTCGGCATCGGGATCTGGGTCGCGGCTCGGTTCTTCATCGGGCTCGCTCACCGCGGCGGCGTCTACCGGCTGGCGTGGGTCGGGATCCTCGCTCTCCTTGTGGTGATCGGCACGAACTTCTCCGAAGGCTTGAGCACATCCGGATGGTCGAAGTCGGAAGGTGGGTGGTTGTCGGGCGACCAACGTGTGGAGCTCGACGCGTTGCGTGCATACCTCGAGGGAGTCCCGGAGCAGCGACCGGTTGTGTTCGTCGTTGATTCGACCGATACGTCACCGCGCATCTATGGGTACACGAAGCTGACCGGAAATACATCTCGCTATGGGCTGCCTGCGGGTTGGATCGACCAGGCGCACCTCTACCTCGGTTCCCTGGATAACTTCCTCGAAGGCCGACCGACTCGCATAGGCAAGACGACCTACGACGCGATGTCCGAAGCGACGTTTACCGAAGCGTCCGAGGCGATAGAGGACGCCGACCCGATCGTCGTATTGGTGCGGGGTTTCAACAGAACGGGGAGCAACGCCCGTTTGGTGCGCGGTGGGGCGACTCCGAGCACTCCCGACCGCACGGTCTTGGTGATCGACGGGGGCTCTGTCCGAACGGAGCCCGGTGAACCCGCAGCTCGCCCGGTTGCGAGTGACGACGTGATCAATGAAGAGCCGGCGGCCGCGCATGCTTTCCGGGTTCTGTTCGGCCTTCTCCTGCTCTTGTTGCCGGGTTCTCTCGCGGCGCGGTGGCTGTTGCGGGATGCATCGTTTCCGGAATGGCTGGCGGCCGCGCCCGCACTGGGGATCTCTATCGTCACGCTCGTGACGATCGCGGTCTTGTCGGTGTCGCGAAGCCCGCTGGGTCGCGGTGAGGCATGGGTGGCGCTGGCGCTGTCGATAGCGGTAACCGGTGTCCTCGCATGGCGCTCGTCTCCTCCCGCGCCCGATCCCGTGCCTCGGTAGCACCAGCCGCGCAACAGTTAGCATGCCGCCACCGATGGCGACCGAGACGCTGAGCGAGCGCGCCCCGGAGCCCACGCCGCGCGCGCTGGACCGGTGGGTCGGACATCCGATCGCATATCTGATGACGGCCGCGGTCTTGCTGACCATCTTCGGGTGGACGTTCTTGGTGAATCCCCACCGTCTGGTTCCATCCAACGATCCCGCCTACTACACGTGGCGGACCGAAGCCCTCCTCACAGAAACGCCGGAAACGCTCGTAGAGATAGAAGGTCCGCGTTTCGGAGGCGGGGCCGGGATCTACTCGGGTGGCTACCGCCTGACCGCGTCTGTTTTCGGCGGAATGATGCGCCGCGTCGCGTCGGTCGCGTCTCTGTCGGCGACTGCGTTATTGATGGCCGGGACCCCGGTGCTGACGGTGCTGGCGTTGGGCGCCTTTGCGTTCCAGTACCGGCGCGACCCGC
>JAHWJK010000013.1:0-18222 GCA_019348445.1 Actinomycetota bacterium
CCTCGAGCTGCCGGAGTCGATGACCGCCGCGTTCGTCCGCAAGGACGAGCAGGACATGTTCGAGGGGATGGATCACTACGACAAGGACCCGCGCAAGTCACTGCATATCGATGAGGTCCCGGTCCCACCGCTCGGCCCGAACGAGTGCCGGATCGCGGTCATGGCTTCGGCGATCAACTTCAACACCGTATGGACATCGATCTTCGAACCGCTGTCGACGTTCAAGTTCCTGGAGAAGTTCGCGCGTGCGGGCGAGCTCGCGGCGCGGCACAACCTCGACCACCACATCGTCGGCTCCGATGCGTCCGCCGTCGTCCTCGAGACCGGCCCCGGCGTGACGCGATGGAAGCCGGGCGACCGGGTCACGGTGCACTGCAACTACGTCGACCTGGAAGCCCCCGAAGGTCACGACGACTCGATGATGGATCCCGGCCAGAAGATCTGGGGCTTCGAGACGAACTTCGGGGGTCTGGCCGAGATCTCGATGGTCAAGGCGAACCAACTCATGCCGATGCCGACACATCTGACGTGGGAAGAAGCCGCGTGCAACGGACTGGTGAACTCGACGTCGTATCGGATGTTGGTGTCGCGCAACGGCGTCGACATGAAACAGGGCGACGTCGTGCTGATCTGGGGCGCCACCGGAGGCCTCGGCGGTTACGCGGTGCAGTACTGCCTCAACGGCGGCGCGATCCCGGTCGGAGTGGTCTCGTCACAGGACAAGGTGGATCTCTTGCACGAGATCGGCTGCGAGCACGTGATCGACCGGAAGGCCGAGGGCTACCAGTTCTGGGACGGCGACAAGCAGAACCAGAAGGAGTTCGTCCGCTTCGGCAAGAAGATCCGGGAGCTGGTCGGAGAAGACCCCGACATCGTGTTCGAGCACCCCGGCCGCCAGACGTTCGGCGCGAGCGTCTTCGTCCTGAAACGCGGGGGCCAGGTCGTCACGTGCGCATCGACGAGCGGATACATGCACGAGTACGACAACCGATACCTATGGATGCTCCTCAAAGACATCATCGGCTCGCACTTCGCGAACTACAAAGAAGCGTGGGAAGCGAACCGCTTGATCGATCTCGGCATGATCCATCCGATCCTGTCGAAGACCTACCCGCTCGCCGACACCGCTGAGGCCGCGTACCAAGTGCACAACAACCTGCACAAAGGCAAGCTCGGGATCCTGGTGCTGTCGCCGGAGGAAGGGCTCGGCGTTCAGGACGCCGACAAGCGCGCCAAGTTCGCCGACAAGATCGACCTATTCAAGAGATTCAGCGACTGACGGTCCCTACGCCGTGCGAGGTTCGACCACCTCGGCGCGCTCTGTTGACGCGGTGAACATCGTCCAGTTGATCGCGATCGCCCAGATCGTTGCCAGCAGAGCGCCGGCCGTGAGGACGGCGTTCGACGCGAACGGACTCAATTCACCGCCGAGCGTGCCGTAGACGTCCAGCGCGACCCCGATCGCGCCTCCGATGATCGCGACGACCCCGACCCAACCGGCAAACACCCCGCTGCGCAGAGCGGTGACGCCGCCCAGGACCGGAACGAGCCCGAGCAGGGTTCCGTTGAAGACGTTGAAGAGCCCTCCGCTGATCGCATCCATCGCTTGAACCAGTTCATAGACGGCCCCATCGCCGGGACGACCGGCATCCGCCCACCGCTCGGCTACGGCCTTGAAGGCGAAGCCGTCGATGCCGGTGTGGACCAACGCGACGGCTGAACCCGCGACGCCGACGATGAGAGTGATGGTCCCCCATCCGGATCCCGGTGTGTCCCGGACGTACCGCGCGAGCGCTATCAAACCTGCAAGCACGAACAGGATGGCGACGCCGATCAAGAAGTGCACGAAGTTCCACACAGTGCTGTCCGCGATCACTCCGAACCAGACGGTGTCGGCTTCCACCGGCGTTCGAGGATGAAGGAGGTTGGCAACGACCGCGATCGCTGCGCCCACAAGGCCGAACCCGGCCCCGACGCGGATCAACGATCGGTCTTCCATCACACCCCGCTCCGCGCGCTCGTCGGTTACTTACGCGGGGACGCGATAGATGATCGCGTCGCCCTGGCCCCCGCCACCGCAAAGAGCCGCGACTCCGATGCCACCACCGCGTCGCTTGAGCTCGTGCAGAAGGGTCACGGTGATGCGCGCGCCGGTGCAGCCGATCGGATGCCCGAGCGCCACGGCACCGCCGTTGACGTTGACCTTCTCCTCCGCTTCTTTGGTGCCGTTGAACACCATCCCGGTCGCGTGCAGCGCAACCGACGCGAACGCTTCATTGATCTCCACCAGATCGAGATCGTTCGCCGATATCCCCGCCTTCTTCAACGCCGCCTGGATCGCGAGCGCGGGAACCGTGTGTAGGTACGGAGGCTCTTCCGCGGACATGCCGTGGGCAACGATCTCCGCCATCGGCCGGATCCCGAGCTCTTCCGCCCGCTCGGCACTCATGACGACTACGGCTGCGCCGCCGTCCGAGATCTGCGACGCGTTCCCGGCCGTGATCGTTCCCTCCGCTCCGAACGCCGGCTTCAACCGCGCGAGGCTTTCGATCGTCGTGTCCGCGCGGACACCCTCGTCGGTGTCGAAGCTGACGGGATCGCCTTTCCTCTGCGGGATCTCGACGGGGACGATCTCGTCGGCAAAACGACCCTCTTCGATGGCCTTGGCCGCTCTCTCGTGCGAGCGCGCGGCCCATCGGTCCTGGTCCTCGCGATTGATCTTGAACTCGACGTTGACCTCTTCAGATTGATCGCCCATGTGGCGGTGATTGAACGCGTCCCACAATCCGTCGTAGATCATCGAGTCCACGAGCTTGCCGTCGCCCATCCGGTAACCCTGCCGTGCCTTCGGGAGGAGATACGGCGCCTGGTTCATCGACTCCATACCACCGGCAACGACGACCGAGGCTTCCCCCGCGCGGATCATCTGGTCGGCGATCGCTATCGCGTTCAGCCCCGACAGGCACACCTTGTTGATCGTGATCGCCGGAACGCTCGTCGGCACCCCTGCCTTCACGGCCGCCTGGCGCGCGGTGATCTGGCCTGCACCGGCTTGGAGGACCTGTCCCATGATCACGTAGTCGACCTGTTCGCCGGAGATACCGGCGCGTTCGAGCGCTGCTTTTATGGCGGTCGCGCCGAGGTCGATCGCGGGGAGGTCCTTGAGGGACCCGTTGAACTTCCCGATCGGGGTCCGGGCGGCGGAGGCGATGACGGAGGTAGTCACGAGTGCTCCTTTCGGAGGGGCGCGGAGTAGAACAACATTCTACGGACGCCCCAACTCCCAGGAGGCACGATGGCTTCGGTGCTGGTCGAACACCACGAGAGCGTCACGGTCGTCACGATCGACCGCCCCGAGGTGCGGAACGCAGTCGACGGACCTACCGCGGCCGCGCTCGCCGACGCGTTCCGCTCGTTCGAGGCAGATGACTCGGCGAGCGTGGCCATCTTGACGGGATCGTCGGGCCACTTCTGCTCCGGCGCCGATCTCAAAGCGATGGCGAACGAACCGGAGCGAGCCAACACCGTCGAATGGCTCAGCGACGACGATCCCGGAGACGGACCGATGGGGCCGACACGCGCGGCGCCCTCGAAGCCGGTCATCGCGGCGATCGAAGGCTACGCGGTCGCGGGCGGGCTGGAGCTGGCACTGTGGTGTGACCTGCGCGTTGCAGGAAGAGATGCCGCGCTCGGATTCTTCGATCGTCGCTGGGGCGTGCCGTTGATCGACGGCGGAACGATCCGCATCGCGCGACTGATCGGACAGAGCCGCGCTCTCGACCTCGTTCTCACCGGACGAGCCGTAAGTGCCGACGAGGCGTTTTCGTTCGGCCTCGTGAATCGCGTCTGCGACACCGGGACGGCACTCGAGACGGCACTGACACTGGCAGCCGAGATCGCCGCGTTCCCACAAGCGTGCATGCGCTCCGATCGTCGATCGCTGCTCGAGCAGTGGGATCTTCCGTTCGACGCGGCGCTGGCTAACGAGTTCAGGCTCGGGATGGAAACGGTGACCTCGGGAGAGACCGCAGAGGGTGCCGGTCGATTCGCCGCCGGAGCCGGCCGACACGGCGCGTTCTAAACGAAGAAGAGGGGGGCCGGGTCGCGGGATCCGGCCCCCCTCTTTTGCGAAAAAGTCGTACTTAGCTGCGGCGCGTGCGGAGCAGTGCGAATCCCACTCCGAGAAGACCGAGCGCCACGATCAGGAACAGCACCACGTTGCCGCCGGTGAACGGCAGTGCCGCACCCCGGCTCGGCCGGGTCGCAGCAGCTGCGACGTCGTCGCCGGCGTCTGCGGTGATCGTCCCGCCGAGAACGTTGTCATCGACGTCGTCGACCTCGTCGTTCTCGATCAGGTCTCCGAGCACCGTGTCCTCGGGAACCTCGGGCACCTCGGGAACCTCGGGGACTTCTTCAGGGGCAACGGTGTCGGTCAGCGGGGGCTTGCCGCACCAACCCTCGTTGTCGTCCTCGAAGTCATCGTCGTTGCCACAACCGTTGTTGCCGTCCTGGTCGGCGAGGTCGTCGCCGCCGGAGCCGTTCGGCTTGTCGGGGCCACCGTTGCTGCGGTCCGGACCACGGCCGTCATCGTCGGGGTCCGACTCCGACTTGCCCTGGTTCCCGGAGCCACCGTGCTCGACGGAACGGTCCTTACCCGACGGGTGGCGGTTGTCGCCGTCGTCGGAGACGTTGTTCGGGGTGTTGTTGTCGTTGGTGTCGTTGTCCTCGGTGTACGCGGTGTTCGCGTCCGAGTCGGCGTCACCATCGCGGTCGGATGCCGTCGCCTTGGCCTTGCCGTTGCCGCCTTTGTCGTGATCGGCCTTGTGATGCGCGAGAGCCGGCACGGACATCAGAAGCAGCGCCAGAAGAGCCGACAGGACTGTCAGCAGTGCGGAGGCGATCGAGAGGCGCTTCGTCATGGTTCTCCCTTTCAGTACGTCTGGTCACCCTTTGTGACCATTTGCTTACTCTTTGCTACCCTCACTGTTCGCTGTCAAACCACTACTTCCTGCAGTCAGGGAAAAAATCTTGGAAAATTTCTCAGGTTCCGCCTCGCCCTGCGCCTGCCGGCTGGGAGGCCGGCGCTCGCCCACTAGGATGCGCCGCCTGATGCTGGGAAAGATCGAACACGTCGCCGTGGCGGTGGCCGACCTGGACGCCGCGATCGCCCTCTACCGCGACGTGTGGGGCCTCGACGTCGAGCACCGGGAGCGGGTCGAGGACCAGGGCGTCGAGGAGGCCATGGTCAGGATCGGCGACTCCTACATCCAGCTACTCGGAGCGACGGGCGCCGACACGACCGTGGGGAAGTTCCTCGAGCGCAGGGGTGAGGGCCTCCACCACATCGCGTACGAGGTCGACGACCTGGAAGGCGCGCTGACTCAACTGAAAGCGCAGGGCGTGCCTCTGATCGACGAGGTTCCGCGGCGCGGCGGCCGCGGCCACATGGTCGCCTTCGTCCACCCGAAGGGGAATCGCGGCCTGCTCGTCGAGCTCATCCAGAAACCGAGCTCGTAACCGTGGCCGCAGCCGCGGCGACTTTAGAAGCGCCCTCTCCGCTTAGACGCCCTGAGTTCCGCCGTCTCCTCGCGATCTCGATCACCGTCGCGTTGGGCTTCGGGATGATCGTCCCGGTCTTCCCGCTCTTCGCGCGCTCCTTCGGCGTCGGGTTGGCCGCGATCGGGCTCGTTCAGATGGTCTTCGGAACGACGAGATTCTCATTCGGTCTCGTCGGAGGGCTCGTCGTCGACCGCTTCGGCGAGCGTGCGTGCACGATGGCAGGGCTCCTGATCGTGTGTGCCTCGTCCTACGCGGTCGGTTTCTCGCAGACCTTCCTTCAGTTCGTCCTCGCCCGCGGATTCGGTGGCGCGGGTTCGGCTCTCTTCATCGCGGGATTGATGAACCGGATCTTGCGGATCATCGAGCCCGAGGCGATGGGACGAGCGACCGGAGCGTTCCGTTCGTCGTTCTTGATCGGGATCGCGGCCGGACCGTTGCTCGGAGGGGTGATCTCGGAGTACCTCGGCCTCCGCGCTCCATTCCATATCTACGCGACGGGACTGATCGTCGCGGCCGCGATCGCGTACGTGGTGATGCGTGGAGAGAGCCGGGAAGTGGAGGTGGAGAAGAAGAACCCGGTGGAGGCGCTGCGGGCGGCGCGACCGCTGTTTGGCGACATCCGTTACGTGGTCGCGCTGCTTGCGACGTTCGTTGGGTGGTGGACGATCTCGGGGCCCACCCAAGTGATCGGGGTTGTCTACGCGGGAGAGGAGCTCGCGCTCACGAAGTTCCAGATCGCCGTCGCCCTCACTTTGCTCGCGGTCGGCGAGATCCTCATCCTGTACGTCGCCGGGAAGGCGGCGGACCGGTTCGGCCGGCGTTCCGTCCTCGCTCCCTCGCTTGCGGTCGTCGCCGTCGCGACGTTGATGCTCGGCCAGATCCAACAGGTGACGTGGGCGTTCTTTCCTCTGGTGATGCTGATCGGAGCGGGCATCGCCGCGGGAGGAACCGCATCCGGAGGCCTCCTCGCCGACGCGATCCCGAAGGGAGGATCGGGAACGGCCGTCGGCGTGAACCAGATGGCGGGCGACGTCGGGTACCTGCTTGCTCCGACGGCGATCGGAGCGGTTGCCGAGGAAACGTCCTACGGCGCTGCGTACATCGCCGGAGCGGTGCCTGCGTTCCTCGTCTTCTTCGCGTCTTTACGACTGCCGAAGCGTGGATCGACAACGGCGCCTGAATTGCAGGCGGAGCCCTCGGCTCCCGGCTAACCACGTCTAGAGTGGCGCCAGTGACGAACGTCTACGAGAACGCAGGCGTCGACTACGACGCGCTCGATCGTGCGAAACGGAAGGCGATCCAGGCAGCATCCGCCACCGACGACCTCCTCACCGCGCACGGCGGTTCGTGTGTCCCCGGCTCCCGCGGTGAACCCGCGTTCTCTTTCAAACTCGGCGACGACGGTTTCGCGTTCGTCTTGGAGTGTCTTGGGACAAAGAGCGTTCTCGCGCGTCGCTATCACGAAGAGGCCGGCGTCAACCTGTTCCACAACGTCGGCTACGACGCCGTAGCCGCGATCGTGAACGACCTGGTCTGCGTCGGCGCGCTTCCACTCGTGGTCACCGCCTATTTCTCGACCGGTCATGCGTCGTGGTATTCGCACGAGGACCGTTTCTCGTCGCTGGTCGATGGATGGGCAGCTGCTTGTCGAGACGCCCGCGCGACGTGGGGCGGAGGCGAGTCCCCGTCTCTACCCGGATTGGTTTCCGCGGAGGACATCGAGCTCGCCGGCAGTGCCGTCGGACGGATCGATAAAGGACGCGACCCGCTCCTCGGCGAGGACCTTCGGCCGGGCGACGAGATCGTGCTCGTTGCGAGCTCCGGCTTGCACGCGAATGGTGCGTCTTTGGTCCGCACGGTCGCGGAGAAAGAAAGGCGAGGGCTCCTGACGGAACTACCTTCCGGCCGCACACTCGGTGAGGCAGCGCTCGATGCCAGCGTCATCTATGTAGACCTCGTCCGGGAACTGCTGTCGCGGTCGGTCGACGTGACTTATCTCAGTCACATCACGGGCCACGGGTTGCGAAAGGTGATGCGCCCCGCGCACGACTTCACGTACCGGCTGACGGAGTTGTTGCCGGTTCCGGAGGTGCTCTCGTTCCTTGCGGACCGTTTGGAGATGAACGATGAAGAGGCGTACGCCACATTCAACATGGGTTGTGGGTTCGCCGTCTATTGCGCGCGCGACGCCGGTGCACAGGTGGTCGAGGTCGCCCGGTCCGTCGGTTTAGACGCGGCGGTAGCCGGCGTCGTTGAAGAGGGACCGCGGAAAGTGGTGCTGGAACCCGTAGGGGTGACGTACTCGTCGGAGAGTCTGTCGCTCCGTTGAACTAAGGCTCGATGGGGAGGGGCGGGCCGCCGTCGCCTTCTTCTTCCGAAGTCTCGTTCGAGTCACCGTCTTCGCCGTCCTTCTGCTCGTCGTCTTCACCCGACGGGCTCGGCTCGGGGGACGACTCCTCCTCGGGAGCGGCCTCTTCCTGTTGCGCTTCGCCTGCTGCTTTCTTGGCAGCGCGCTTCTTGCGTTGGAGGCTCTTCTCGGGGGCCGCGATGATCGTCCCGACCTCGGTTTCGACTTTGGCCGCCTCGGCTTGGGCGACCGTGATCGCTTGTTGGATCTTGCTCGCGAGGACGTCGGGAAGCGCGTGCAACAGGTCTTCGAGATCCTCCGAGTCCATGTCTCCGCCGGCCAGCTCCTTGAGCTTCTGGAACTGTTGCTGCGTCAGGATCACGTTCACGTCACCGATGCGCAGACGACGCATCGTCTTGCGGTCGGCTCGTCCGGTCGTCTTTTTGCTGTCTCGCATCGCGACGTTCGCACCGGAATCGTGGTGCGGCCTAGAGATCGCCTCCGCGCGATCCCTGAAGAAACCGGCAACGGCCATACCCGCTGCCGAGAACGTGAGGAGAACGGAGCCCATCGTCGCAACCGCGAGCATCCGAGCGAGACGGAGCCGCGTGATCCGCTCACGCCGCATCGACTGCGCGACCTTCACCTCGTTCACGGTTTCGATCAGCGCGGCCTCTTCCTCGCGCACCTCGTGCTCTACCTCCGCGAGGAGACGGTTCGCTGCCTGCACCTCACCGGCACGCATCAGCGTCGCGGAGAAGCTCAGCTTGTCGTCGACGACTTCCTTCGTGTTCTTGGAGAAGCGTTGCGCGGACTTGGCGATCTGGAGACTCGCCTCTGCCTCGGCCGAGCGGTCGTCGTCGAATAGCTCGATGACCGAGTGGTGCAGTTCCCGGAGGTCGCTCAACGCGCGTCTGATGCCCATAGCAGGTGGGTTCGACCCAGGCGGTGCCTCCCCTGCCACGCATCAGCCATATTTGCTGCGATTTGCCCGTTTTCCCGCGGCGGGCTGGGGATGTCTGGGAACCGGAGGTCACGAGAGGAAGCCCACGTCTAGACTCCCGCCGTGGCAGAGCAGCCGTCCGAACCAAGAAGGGCGATCGACGACCGGATCGATCAGCTGCGGCGTCTCGAGGCCGAAGCGGAGCAGGCCGGCGGCGCGCCGGCTATCGAACGCCAGCACGAGCGCGGAAAGCTCACGGCCCGGGAACGTATCGCCCGCCTCCTCGACGATGGATCTTTCGTCGAGACCGACAAGCTGGTCCGCCACCGCTCGCACGGTTTCGGGATCGAGGAGCGCCGGCCGTACTCCGATGCAGTCGTCACGGGATGGGGAACGATCGACGGCCGCAAGGTCTTCGTGTTCGCGCAGGACTTCACGGTCTTCGGCGGATCGCTCGGCGAAGTGATGGGCGAGAAGGTCTGCAAGATCATGGACCTTGCCCTCGAGACCGGCGCGCCGGTGATCGGGTTGAACGATTCCGGCGGTGCTCGCATCCAAGAAGGGGCCGCGTCGCTCGCGGGCTACGGATACATCTTCGACCGCAACGTGAGGTCGTCCGGGGTGATCCCGCAGATCTCCGCGATCATGGGCCCATGCGCCGGGGGCGCGGTTTATTCGCCGGCGATGACCGACTTCATCTTCATGGTTGCCGAGACGTCGCACATGTTCATCACCGGTCCCGACGTCATCAAGACGGTTACCGGCGAAGAAGTCACGCAAGAAGAACTCGGTGGCGCCATGAGCCACGCGTCGAAGTCGGGCGTCGCGCATTTCGTTGCGGGAACGGACGAGGACTGCCTCGATCAGATCCGTTACCTGCTGAGCTTCATCCCGTCGAACAACTTCGAGTCGCCGCCCTATTTCCCACCACAGGACGACCCGCAGCGCTCGTGCGACGACCTCCTCGATCTCATCCCGGATTCGGCCAACAAGCCGTACGACATGCACGCGGTGATCAAGAGCGTTTTCGACGACGGCGAGTTCTTCGAGGTCCATCCGTATTGGGCCCAGAACATCCTCTGCGGGTTCGCGCGTCTTTCGGGTCACCCCGTCGGCATCGTCGCGAACCAACCGCAGGTACTCGCCGGTTGCCTGGACATCGAATCGTCCGAAAAAGGTGCTCGGTTCGTTCGTTTCTGCGACGCGTTCAACATCCCGCTCGTGACCTTCGTCGATGTCCCGGGTTTCTTACCGGGAACCGAGCAGGAGTACGGCGGGATCATCAAACACGGCTCCAAGCTCCTCTACGCGTTCACCGAAGCGACCGTGCCGCGCATGACGGTGATCACGCGCAAGGCATACGGCGGCGCTTACGTAGTCATGAACTCGAAGCACATCCGCGCCGATATCTCGTTCGCGTGGCCGTCGGGCGAGATCGCGGTCATGGGGGCCGAGGGCGCGGTGAACATCATCCACCGCAAGGAGATCGCAAGCGCCGACGATGCCGACGCACGGCGCGCGGAGTTGATCCGCGACTACAACGACAAGTTCCTGAACCCGTACATCGCTGCGGAACGCGGCTACGTCGATGCGGTGATCGAGCCACAAGACACGCGCTGGAAACTCGTGCAGACGCTCGAGATGCTCCGCAGCAAGCGCGAGACCATCCCGCAGCGCAAGCACGGCAACATCGCGCTATGACCCGTCGTCCTCGGCTGGAAGTGGTTTCGATCGAGGGTGGCGCGACCGAGGCCGAGAAGCGGGCGATCGAGGTCGCACTCGAGGAGATGGTCGAGCAGGAGCGGCAGGCGACTTCTTCGTCGCTGTGGTTGCGGGCGGCCCGGTCGCAGGGTCGCCGGCTCGGGATGCTCGACTACCGCGACCGCTTCACGCATGAAGATGCGTGGCGCCTGTCGGCGCGGTTCCCGTTCGGGGGCCGCGAATATCCCGGTCGGAACGGGCGCGGCGACACGAAGTGATCCTTATGGGAAACGGCCGGCCCTGAAGACCGAGAGACCGGCCCCCACCATGAGCAATACCAGTGCCGCTCCCACGAACACGACCGTGATGTCCTGTTTCTTCTCGGACGTGAAGAAGCTCGTCGCGATCGATGCGTAGATCTCTCGTAGGTCGCCGCTCGAGGGGGCCGAGTAGTACTTGCCTCCACTTATCTCGGCGATCCGCTGCATGAGTTTGTGGTTCGGGGGATCGACCTCTAAAGCATTATCGAGGCGCTCGCCCTCTGGAGGGCCGATGGTTACTGCGTGGATCGGCACGCCTTGATCACGCGCTTTGCGAGCGGCGGCCACGGGATCTATGTCGCTGAAACTGTTGGAGCCGTCCGACAGAACGACGATGACCGTTGGCGGCTCTCGCCCTCTGTCTTCCGGCGCCAGGCGCCGGTAAGGATCGAGACGCAACGACTCGTCTATCGCATCGCCCAACGCCGAGCCGCCGTTCGGGAACCACCCCCCAACGCCGCCGCGCGCATCATCTCGATCGGTGCTCATCGCGGCTGCGACCTGGACGTGCGTTGCGAAGCGCACAACTCCTATGCGTACCGTGGAAGGCACCAACTTGATGAAGAGCAACGCAGCTTCCGTCGCGGCCTGGCCTCGGCTCGGCCGGACGTCCGGCGAGATCATCGAGCCCGACGTGTCCATCGCAAGGATGACGGCGGCCCTGTCCCTCGGGATCGATAGGACTCGGCGCGGCCTTGCGGCACCGATCGCGAGCAACGCGAGTGCTACGAGAAACATCGCAGCCGATGCTCGCCGCGCCCACGGGACCGTCGCTTCGACCGAGCCTTCGAGGACGCGCACGTTGGTGAAAAGCACCGCGTGTTTCGATCGCTTGCGCACGCGTAGCGCTTGGAATGCGGCGATCGCGGGGATGAGACCGAGGGCGGCCAGCGCTACAGGTGTTGCGAAACTCACCTGTGCCCGGACCTCATAGCCAACGCGTGCGCGAAGTCACGCAACCAGTCACCTTCCGTGGAGAGGATGATGTGCCCGGCTCCGGCGCGAGTGATCGTTCGTGCAACATCCGCTCGGTCGGCCCGCGCCGCGGCCGCGAAGTGTTCTCGCAACTCGCGCGACGACGTGTCGGCGCGCAACCGGCGTCCAGTCTCGGGGTCGACGAACCAGACCTCGCCGACATCCGTCAACTCATACTCGCGCGGATCTCTCACCTCGACGACGATCACATCGTGGCGCGCGGTCAGCTGGATCAGCTCGGACCTCCACTCGACCGGACCCATCAGGTCGGACACGATGACGACGACACCGCGCGATCCCGCGACTCCGGCGACGCGGCGCATGTAGTGCGCGATCGACGTCGACGCCGCCCCGGCCGAGTGAGATTCCTTACGCATCGCGGACAGGACGCGGAGGAGCCCCGCGCGGCCGGCCGTCGGCGGAAGGACCATCGCATGCTCGCCCCCGAACGACATCACTCCGAGACGGTTCCCGCGCCGCGTCCCCAGGTAAGCAACGGCAAGCGCGACACCTTCCGCGACATCGATCTTCCGTCGGGTCGCGGTCCCAAAGACCATCGACGGAGATCCGTCGATCAAGAGCCACGTCGTCAGCACGCGTTCGGCAACGCGGGCGCGGATGTGCGCGAAACCGGTCCTGGCCGTGACGTTCCAGTCGATCTCGCGGACGTCGTCACCGGGGTGATACATCCGGATCTGCGAGAGCTCGATACCGGCTCCGGTGAACAGCGACGGGAACTCGCCGCTCAGCAAGCCTGCGATCCGCCGCGACACGCGGAGATCGAGCGACCGTAAGAGATCGTCCGACACGTCGCCGGGGCCGGGGCGCGCGGGAGACCGCACGTGACCCATGTGCAGCATCGGCTTCACGCAGGCTCTTCGGTTCCGAATTGGAGGTTGGGCAGCGGAACCGCGGTGATGACGTGCTCGATGATCGTGTCGGCGGTGATCCCGTCGGCGATCGCTTCGTACGTGAGGGAGATCCGGTGCCGGAGGACATCTTTGGCAAGGTCTCGCACATCGGTGGGCAAGACGTAGGTCCGGCCGCGCATGAGTGCCATCGCGCGGCCGCCATGGATGAGGTTGATCGACCCGCGCGGACTGGCGCCGTAAGCGATGTGCGACGAGAACTTCTCCATGCCGAATCCGGCAGGCGTTCTCGTTGCCGCAGTTAACCCGACGGCGTACTCCATGACGAGCCGATCCACGTAGACACCCTCGACGCGGCTCTGGTAATCGACGAGCTCTTCTGCGGTGATCACCTGCTCCACCTCGGCGGCATCGCTAAGGGATCGCTCGACCACCATCGTCTCTTCGCCGAACTCCGGGTAGTCGACGAGGATCTTCATCATGAATCTGTCGACCTGTGCCTCGGGGAGCGGATATGTCCCTTCCGACTCGATCGGGTTCTCCGTCGCCATGACGAGGAACGGTTCTTTGAGCTTGAACGTCTCCTTACCGATCGTGACCTGCTTCTCCTGCATCACCTCGAGCAGCGCGCTTTGAACCTTCGCCGGCGCGCGGTTGATCTCGTCGGCGAGCAGGAAATTGCAGAACACCGGACCCAGCTCGATGTCGAACTCGCCGGTCGCTTGGCGGTAGATCCGGGTTCCCACGATGTCCGAAGGAACGAGGTCGGGCGTGAACTGGATGCGGTGGAAGACGCCACCGAGCACCTCCGCGAGCGTCTTGATCGTCAGCGTCTTCGCCAATCCGGGAACGCCCTCGATGAGGATGTGCCCCCCGGTCAGCAGCGCGATGACGACACGCTGCAACATCTCTTCTTGTCCGACGATGATCTTGCGCATCTGAAACAACGCTTGTTCCAGTTTCTCGCGCGGTTCCTTCGCATCGATGGCGCTGACGTTGCGCAGATCTGTCATGTAGCTCTCCTTGGTCACAACGCCGCAATGCGGACGTCGAAGGTCTCTCTTCTCCCGTTCCGCCGGACCTCGAACTCGATCACTCGTCCCGGATTAGCCAAGCGAACGATCGTCGACAGCTCCGCCATGCTGCGGATGCGCCGGTGATCGGCGGTCACGATGATGTCGCCGCGCCTTATCCCAGCGCGATCGGCCGGGCCCTTCTTCTGGATGATGGTGACGAGCGCTCCGTCTCGACCGCTCGGCGGATCGGTTCCGATGATGCCGATCCACCCTACGCGCGGTTTCCGGCCCTCGACGAGATCGTCGGCAACAGAAGCTGCGACGTCTATGGGGATCGCGAACCCGACACCGGCATTCTCTCCGGTGGAGGTGGCGATCGCATTGTTGATCCCGATGACGCGCCCGTCTTTGTCCGCCAATGCACCACCAGAGTTCCCCGGATTTATCGGAGCATCCGTTTGGATCATCGGCGCGAGGCGAACCCCGATACGAAGTACGCGTTCGGTCGCGCTTATGACCCCCGACGTCACGCTGCCCGACAGACCGAACGGACTCCCGATCGCCACCGCGAGTTCCCCCACACCCAACGGTCGTCCGACCGCGAGCTTGGCCGGACGGAAACGTCCTTTCGTTGCGCGCACGACCGCCACGTCGGTGCGCGGGTCGGTTCCTACGACACGACCGGGAACGCGTCTCCCGTTCGGGAGTCGTACGTGGACTTCCGTTGCGGAAGCCAGAACGTGAGCAGCGGTGAGTATCAAGCCTCTCTTCTTGTAGACGACGCCGGAACCGAGCCCCGCGTTCGTCTCGATCTGAACGACCGACGGGATGAGCGCGTTCGCCACGGTCGACACCGTCGCTTCTTCGTCCGCCTCAGTTGGTGAGACCGACGGCGTCGGCTTCGACGTAGCAGGTGCGCGAACCCGTTCGTCGGTCTGGACCACGTTGGCCGATGGGCCGGTCAAGAAGACGAGGCTTCCCGCGACTATCAAGCACGACAACGCGAGCAACGCGATGGCAACCGCCCGCGCCCGGTCGGGTCCTTCGTCCAGATCGAGTGGGGGCCACCGCCGTGCGCGCCGGTCGGCAAGGGCGCGGTTCATCCACGGGGGTAGGTCGTCCCGGACGGGCTGACCTAACGGGTCGCGCGGTTCATCGTCGTGGGCGGGCATCCTTGTGTAGCCGAGACTAAGGGGGAAGCGTGCGCATCCTGCAGCGCCTGTGGCCCGACATGACATTCGAGTGGCCTGGTGCTCTCGCGCTCGTGTTCGTGATCGCGCTCGCTCTGGTCGCGTACGTGTTCTTCCAACTGCAGCGGTCGAACTATGCGGATCGTTTCTCGTCTCCCGCCATGCGCCCCAACGTCGTGCTCGCGGGCCAAGGGTGGCGCCGTCACGTCCCGGTTCTCATGTACCTCCTCGCGGCACTGACGCTGGTGGTGGGTCTCGCCCGTCCGCAGACCTACGAACGGGTTCCCCGAGACCACGCGAAGGTCATCCTCGCTCTGGACGCGTCCAGATCGCTCCGCGGCGACGATGTCGAGCCGAGCAGGATCCACGTAGCCAAAACGACCGCCGTCCGTTTCATCGAGTCGTTGCCCACACGATGGGAAGTCGGCCTCGTGACCTTCTCCGCAAAGGCGAAGCTCGTTCGCGAACCCACGATCGACAGGATCGGAGTCACGAGAGCGATCCGCAATATCGAACTCGGAGTCGGCACGGCGATCGGTGATGCGATCGCCGAAGCGCTTCCCTCCCGAAGGGAAACCGTCCCGTTGACGGTCGTGCTGCTAACGGATGGCAACGACAACGTCGGTCTCGTCGACCCGATCGCGGCGGCGCGGCGAGCGCGCAAACTGAACATCCGCGTCTACACGATCGGCCTTGGTGTTCCCGGACTCGGTTCGATAGGTGACGAAGCCGAGCCCGCGAACTTCGATCTCCTTAAGAGGATCGCCCGAACGACCGAGGCAAAATTCTTCGTGGCGGAAGACCGAGAGTCCCTCGCCGAGGTCTACCGAGAACTGCGAACGACGATCGTGTACGCGAAAGCACCGCGCGAGATCACTGCCGCATTCGCGGGAGGCGCGTTCGTGTTCCTGGCGCTAGGCGGATTCCTCTCGGCGCTGTGGTTCAACCGGATCCCCTGACGCCGGCCTCCTCTAGGTCCCCGACGTCTATCCGGAATAGTCGTAGAAGCCGCGGCCGCTCTTGCGTCCTAGGTATCCCGCTCGGACCATGTGTTCGAGCAGCGGGGCCGGTGCGTACCGACGCTCACGGAACTCTTCGTGCAGTGAATTCAGGATCGCGTACGTCACGTCCAACCCCACGATGTCCATCAGAGCGAACGGCCCCATCGGATGGCCGCACCCGAGCTTCATCGCGGTATCGATGTCATCGGGTGTGCTGTAACCCTCCTCATGCATGCGCACGGCGTCGTTGAGGTACGGGAACAGCAGGAAGTTCACGATGAAGCCGGCGCGGTCGCGGCACCGAACCGGATGCTTCTTGATCTCGTTCACCCACGCGATAGCGCGGCGCTCGACCTCCTCGGAGGTTGCGACCGTGCGGACCACTTCGACGAGCTTCATGATGGGGGCCGGATTGAAGAAGTGAAGACCGACGACGCGGTCGGGCCGATCCGTGACGGAGCCCAGGTCGACGACGGGAAGCGACGACGTCGTCGACGCCAGGATCGCATCGGGTTTGACGGACCGATCCAGCTCGCGGAACACCTCTTCCTTGATCGCCAGGTCTTCGGCGACGCCTTCGATGACGAGATCGCATTCCGCCAGATCCGAGTACTCGAGCGTCGTCGTGATGCGACCCAGGATCTCGTCGGCCGCGGATTGCTCGAGCTTTCCTTTGCCGACGGCCTTGTCGAGACTCTTCTGCACGGCCCCCTTCGACTTCTTGATCGCCGCCTCGCTGCGACCACGCAGGATCACCTCGCTTCCGGCTTTCGCTGCGACCTCGGCGATACCGGACGCCATGAGGCCGGTTCCGACGATGCCGATCGTCGAGATGCCGGACGGTTCGCTCGCCGCGTCGTCGGTCACGAGATCGATCACGTTCGATGACTCCGGCGCCTCGTAGCGGTAGAAGCCGCGACCGGTCTTGCGGCCCAGGTATCCCGCGACCATGTACTGCTTGAGGAGAGGCGCCGGCGCGTCCTGATCGTCCCGGAACTGTCGCCACAACGCCTCGCAGATCTCGTAGGCGGAATCGAGCCCGATCAGGTCGAGAAGCTCGAGGGGGCCCATCGGATGGCCACACCCGAGCTTCATCGCCGCGTCGATGTCCTCGCGCGACGCGAAGCCCTGGTCGAACATCCGCGTCGCTGCATTGAGATACGGGAACAGCAACAGGTTGGCGATGAAACCGGCCCGGTCGCGTGCCACGACGGGCGACTTGTTGAGGCTTTCTGCGAATGCTCGCCCGGTCCCGATGACCTCTTCATTCGTAGTGACGGTGGTGACAAGTTCGACGAGTTTCATCACCTGCGCCGGGTTGAAGAAGTGGAACCCGATGACGCGATCGGGCCTGTTCGTAGCGACGGCCATGTCGATGACCGGAAGCGACGACGTGTTGGTCGCGAGGATCGCGTGGTCCCCGAGGACACGGTCGAGGTGGGAGAAGGTGTCTTTCTTGAGATCGAGCTTCTCGGGCACGGCCTCGATGACGAGGTCGCGGTCGGCAAGGTCGGCGATCTCGGTCGTGCCTCGGATGCGTTCGAGGATCGCGTCCGCCTCGGAACGTTCGAGGCGCCCGCGCTCGACTCTTTTCTCGATGCTTCGCGCTATCCGCTCGCGTCCCGCGGTGACGAGCTCATCGGTCATCTCTACATAGACGACGTCGAACCCGGCGGCGGCAGAGATCTCACAGATACCGGAACCCATCGTCCCGCACCCAACGACACCGACGTTATTGACTTCGATAGCCACGAAGACTCCTTTTCGAAGGGACGCCCAACCTTACCGAGCACGCATGTGTGATCAATGCCACACACCGCAGCGCCGAGGTTTGGAGACTTGACATCGCTATGCGAAGTCAACTCTCCAAAGGTCGCAGTCCGGAAGCGTGGCTCATCACGGCAGAGCACCAACACGGCGTGATCTTGAGGCAACAACTGATTGGCGCTGGTGTGTCTTCGTCGGCCATCGACAGGATGGTGCAGTCGGGCCGCGTTGTCGTTCTGCATCGAGGCGTTTACCGCGTCGCGGGCCACCATCCGACGTGGTTCTCGGCCGTGATGGCGGCCACATTGGTCGGGGGTCCTGGAGCTGTCGCTTCGCATCGAAGTGCTGCACGCCTGTGGCGTTTGCAAGCGGGAGTCCACGAGGTGGTCGAGATCACGACCAAGCGCAGGATCAGCCCAACGCGGATAGCGGTTCATCGGGGAACCGTCGAGCGGACAGAAACAACGACCATCGATCGGATCCCGGTGACGGGGATCCACCGGACGCTCATAGATCTCGGCGACGTTGCCGACA
>JAHWJK010000013.1:18322-20524 GCA_019348445.1 Actinomycetota bacterium
TCCAAACCTCTACGATTGGTGCATGACCGAGCGCGATAGGCCGTGGATCTTTCGGACCTATGCCGGCTATGCCTCGCCGGCGGCTACTAACGCTCGTTTCAAGGCGAACCTTGCCAAGGGCCAGACCGGGCTCTCTGTCGCCTTCGACCTCCCTACCCAAACCGGCTACGACTCCGACCACGTGATGGCCCGAGGCGAAGTCGGCAAGGTAGGAGTCCCCATCTCGAACCTCTTCGACATGCGTCAGGTCTTCGACGGCATCCCGCTCGCGGAGATGAACACCTCGATGACCATCAACGCGACCGCGATGTGGCTGCTAGCGCTTTACGTGAGCGTCGCGGACGAGCAGGGAGCCGATCGCAAAAGCCTCGCAGGAACGACCCAGAACGACATCCTCAAGGAGTACCTGAGCCGCGGCACCCACATCTTCCCGCCCGAAGCTTCCATCCGGCTCACGACCGACCTCATCACCTGGACCCTGCACGAGGTCCCCAAGTGGAACCCGATCAACGTGTGCAGCTATCACCTGCAGGAGGCCGGCGCCGATCCGGTGCTCGAAGTCGCGTATGCGCTCGCGAACGCGATCTGCGTGCTCGACGCGGTCAAGGCAACCGGACGCGTGAACGACGATGACTTCCCGAGACTCGTCGGCCGCATCTCGTTCTTCTGTAACGCAGGCATCCGCTACATCGAGGAAACCTGCAAGATGCGCGTGTTCAACCAGTTGTGGGATCGGGTCACGAGCGAGCGCTACGGGATCGACGACCCGAAGTTCCGCCGGTTCCGTTATGGCGTGCAGGTGAATTCGCTGGGCCTCACGGCCACGCAAGCAGAGAACAACGTGTACCGGATCCTGCTCGAGATGCTCGCCGTCACACAGAGCAAGGACGCGCGTGCCCGCGCCGTTCAGTTACCGGCATGGAACGAGGCGCTCGGCCTCCCCCGCGCGTGGGACCAGCAGTGGTCGCTTCGCGCGCAGCAGATCCTTGCTTACGAAACCGACCTGCTCGAGTACGGCGACATCTTCGAAGGCTCGAAAGTGATCGAGTCCAAGACGGACGAGATCGCGTCCGAGGCATGGGCGGAACTCCAGCGGGTGCTCGACATGGGCGGGTCCGTCGAAGCACTCGCCTACATGAAGGAGCGACTCGTCGCGAAGCATGCGGAGCATCGCCGCGCCATCGAGGCCGGCGACCAAGTCGTCGTCGGCCTCAACAGATACGAGGAGACCGAGCCTTCTCCGCTGATCCAAGGTCTCGACGAGCTGGCGTTCGAAAAGGTCGATCCTCTCGCCGAGGCGACGCAGATCCAGGAGCTCAACGACTGGCGCGATCGACGCGACGCCAACGACGTCACTACCGCGCTCGACGATCTGAAGAAAGCGGCGGAGACCGACGAGAACCTGTTCCCCTACTCGATCGCAGCGGCGAAGGCGGGGGTCACGACCGGCGAATGGGCCGACGCACTGCGCGACAGCTTCGGCGAGTACCGGCCCCCGACGGGTATCGGGGCCGCAGTCGGCGGCATCGAGCCGAGCTCTCTAAAGGACCTTCGCGACAAGGTAAGCCGGGCCGCGGAACGCGCAGGCGTGCCCAAGCTCAGGATGCTCGTGGCGAAGCCGGGACTCGACGGCCATTCGAATGCCGCCGAGCAGGTGGCGATCAGGGCGCGCGACGCCGGCTTCGAAGTCGTCTACCAAGGCATCCGTCTCACTCCCGCGCAGATAGCGGCCGCCGCCGCCGAGGAAGACGTCCACACGATCGGGCTCTCGATCCTCTCGGGCGCACACAACCTGCTCGTCCCCGAGGTGCTCGACCGCTTGCGCGAGGAAGGAGTCGACCCGGCCGAAGTCCCCGTCGTCGTCGGCGGCGTCATCCCCGAAGACGACGAAGGCAAGCTGCTCGAGCTCGGCGTGAGCAAGGTCTACACCCCGAAGGATTTCGACCTGTCCCGCATGCTCGGCGAGATCGCCGACCTGATCGGCGTCTAGGCGCCGCACCTCACGTCCGACGAATCGGACAAAAGCCACCCGTTCTCGAAGTCTGCAGGAACGCCTAGCCCCAGGGCGAATCCCTGTTTCCAAGGGCGTGCGCGGGCACACCCGTGGATGAAAAAACGACAACAGGGGGAACACCTGATGCGCAAGACCGTTGCTCTTCTCGCCAGCCTCATGCTTCTGGCGTTCTCGCAGCTGACTCAGGC
>JAHWJK010000082.1 GCA_019348445.1 Actinomycetota bacterium
AGCAGTTCGGGGAAGACCTCCGCCGCGTTACCTACTACTCCGATCGACAGCGGCTTCTTGTCGGCCTTCGCAGCGAGCGCCTTCTCGAGTGCTTCGTCGACGTTGTCGGCGGAGGTATCGAGGTAGCGGTTCTCGATCCGGCGCTGGATGCGAGCCGGGTCGATCTCGACCACGAGCGCTACGCCGTCGTTCATCGTGATCGCCAGAGGTTGCGCGCCGCCCATCCCACCGAGGCCCGCGGTGAGGGTGATCGTCCCCGCGAGGGTGCCGCCGAATCGCTGTTCGGCGATCGCCGCGAACGTCTGGAACGTTCCCTGGAGGATCCCTTGGGTGCCGATGTAGATCCACGACCCGGCCGTCATCTGTCCGTACATCGTCAGTCCCGCGGCTTCGAGATCCCAGAAGTTCTTCCAGTCCGCCCAGTCGGGAACGAGCATGCTGTTCGCGATCAGAACGCGCGGCGCCATCTCGTGAGTGCGGAAGACCCCGACCGGTTTGCCCGACTGAACGAGAAGCGTTTCGTCGTCGTTCAGTCGGCGAAGCGTGGCGACGATCGCGTCGAACGACCGCCAATCGCGCGCCGCCTTGCCCCGGCCCCCGTACACGACCAGGTCGTCGGGCGCCTCCGCAACCTCTGGGTCGAGGTTGTTCATCAGGCAGCGGAGCGCGGCTTCCTGGATCCAGCCCTTCGTATTGAGTTCGGCGCCGCGGGGGGAACGGACCTCTCGACTCACACTCCGGAGTCTAGGGACTAGGAGCCGAAGAAGCTGTGGAAGATCCGGATGATGCCGGGGCCGAGGACGACGACGAAGAGCGACGGCAGCACGCAGAAGATCAACGGGAACAGGATCTTTACCGGCGTTTGCATCGCCTTCTGCTCGGCCCGCTGCTTACGCTTCATCCGAAGCTCTCTCGCCTGCGCGCGCAATACGCTCGCAACGCCGACTCCGAACTTGTTCGCCTGGATCATCGAGACGACGAACGCTCGCAGCTCATCGACGTCGGTTCGGTCGGCCAGCTTGCGGAACGCGTCGGCGCGCGATACGCCGAGCTGAAGCTCGTGCAACATCCGCGCGATCTCTTGCGATAGCGGACCTTCCACGTTGGTGACGACTTGGGCGAGCGCCGCGTCGAAGCCGAGCCCGGCCTCCACGCTGATCGTCAAGAGGTCCATCGTGTCGGGGAGCGCCTTCTGGATCGCTTGTTGGCGGCGCTGCGCCCGCCCCGACAGGAGAGCATCGGGGGCGAAGTACCCGATCCCGCCGAGCAGCAACATCATGGCAGCGGTCTTTGCGGTACCGGAACCTGCAGCGATCATCAAAGCCAATGCTGCTCCGGTACCGAGGCCGACGAACTTGAACGCGGCGACCTTCTCCGCGTCCCATCCGGCGGGACTTCCCGCAAGGACGAGTTTGCGCGTGAGCCGCTTCCTCAATCCAAGAGGAGTCAATCGCTGCGTGAGCTTGCCGAGCGCACCGAACCCGGGCAGGATGACGCGGCTGAGGAACGACTGCCGCAGCTCCTGATCCCGAAGGCTTACGGCGACGTTCTCGAGCCGTGCTTCGAGCAATTTGGTGTTGCGCCGCCGTTGCCCGACGCTCGCTTCGAACGCGAGTCCACACAGCATCACTGCGGAGAACGTCGCGACGAGCGCGATCGTCACGTAGACCTCAGACATCGATCTTCACGACCTTTCTCATCCAGAGGACGCCGAGGCCCAACATGATCACGGAGACCCCCGTCATCAGCAGGCCGAGGCCGGTGTTGAACAGCAGTGACAGGTAGTCGGGGTTGACCCACGAGAGCCACAGAGCGACGCCGATGGGAAGCCCGGTGAGGATGGCGACCGACAACCGTCCTTCCGCAGTAAGGACCTGGATCTGTCTGCGGATGCCCTCGCGCTCTCGCATGGTGTCGCTGACGGTGTCGAGAACCTCGGCGAGGTTGCCGCCGACCTCTCTTTGGATGTTCACGGCAAGCAGGGCCCACTTGAAGTCGTCGCTCCCGATGCGCGCGGCCAGTGAGTCCATCGCGTCGGGAACCGACCGGCCCAGCCGGATCTCGGCGACGACGCGGCCGAACTCACCCGCTCCCGGCTCGCCGACTTCTTGCGCAACCATGTCGAGTGCTTCGAGGAAACTATGACCGGCTCGTAACGATCCCGCGATGATCATCAAGATGTCGGGGAGTTGACCGTGCAGCTTCGTCGTCCGGCGCCGCGCCGCGATGCCGAGCGCGAGGAACGGCACTACTGCGGCGATACCTGCCGCCAGGACTCCGAAGATCAGGTTGCCGACGAGGACGGTGCCGAGAAGCCCCCCGGCGAACGCGGCCCCGATCGTCGCGATGACGAACTCGCCGGCTCGCATCGAGACACCGGCTCGTTCTAGCCGTGCGTCGATCGACGCGGTCGCACCCGCGGCTTCCGTCACTTTCTCGGTTGCGGTGAGGATCGGTGCCGGCACCCACCCGGCGCCGGGAGCTTTGTCCGGGTCGTTCGGGGCGAGCGCCGCCTGTTGAGCGACACCGGTGCGCCGCAGGAGCTCGCGGTCGCGCCGAGAGCGGGCTTTGCTGCCCATGAACATGACGAGGATCAGAAAAGTCGCTAGGAAACACAGCAGAAGTGCGATCAGCATCCACGTCTCTCCGGCGACGGCGGGATCCGGTGCGGGTGCTGCTTCGGGTACCGGTGCTTCGGATACGTCGAGAGCCGGAGCGACGAACGACGTCGCGTCGGTGTGCCCGCCGGACGAAACCGCGATCGTCGTCTGTCCACCGTCGGTTTTCGGCGAGTCGTAGGAGATCCGGAACTGGTTTGAGAGCTCTTGCGCGAGACCTTCGTACAGCCTCGAGAGGTTCGCGGTCGCGGCCGGCGCGTACGTTCCGCCCGTGGTGGAAGCGAGAGCCTTAAGGGCCTTCTCGTCGAACTCGCCGCTCGTCAGGCCGACCGTGAAGTAGGAGATGTCTTTCTTCTTCGCGTTGGCGATCGCGGCCTTCAGATCGAGCCTGCTGGCGGTGTCGCCACCGTCCGACAACAGGATCACGTTGCGTTGGCTGGGCTCGTGGAACATGCCGGACGACGCGACCGCCGCGTCGTAGAGCGCGGTTTCGCCCGACGCCTTGAGCGTTCCGAGAGCGTTCAACGCGAACGTGTGGTCGGCGCTCAGACTGGCGAGGACCTTAGGGCGGTCGGCGAACGTCATCACGCCGACGCGGATGTCTCGTGGCAGCGACGTAACGAAACGCAGGGCTGCAGCCGTCGCCGCGGCAAGCGGTTGTCCTTTCATGCTCCCCGAGGTGTCGATGACCAGGACGATGTCGACGCCGGTCGTGCTCTCGATCAGTGGCTCGATGAGCGCGTCTTCGACCGGAACTTGGTCCTCGAGTACGTCCAGATCCTTCGGGCCGACGTCCTTCCCATCGACTGACACGACGAGCTCCATGGACGGGAAGTCGGTCGCATCTACATCGCGGACCGTCACCTCGCTATCGGCCGCATGCGCGGGCGAGGCGACCGCGACGAGTAGCGCGCACGCGAGCGTCGCAACGATCGAGGTCCGATTGCTCATCGGCGCACCATCCCTACGGGAGGTGCAAAGAGCGTGGGCGGCACCGCGATGCCTCGATCCTGCAACTTCTCGAGGAACGCAGGACGCAGGCCGGTCGGCTGCAGCGTCCCGAGCGTCTTGCCGTGTGCGTCGACGCCGGCACGGAAGTTGAAGACGAAGATGTCTTGCAGCGTGATGATGTCGCCTTCCATACCGACGACCTCCGAAACGTGCGTTATCCGCCGCGTTCCGTCCTTCATGCGTTCCTGATGGACGATCAGGTCGATCGCGGACGCGATCTGCTCGCGGATGGCGCGGACCGTCAGCTCCATCCCGGCCATGAGCGTCATCGTTTCGAGACGCGACAGCACATCGCGCGGGGAGTTGGCGTGGATCGTGCAGATCGAACCATCGTGACCGGTGTTCATGGCCTGCAACATGTCGATCGTCTCGCCGCCGCGGACCTCGCCGACGATGATCCGGTCGGGCCGCATGCGCAGGGCGTTGCGCACCAGGTCGCGGATCGCGACCTGGCCCTTGCCTTCGATGTTCGGGGGCCGCGACTCCAGTCGTACGACGTGCGGTTGCTGCAGCTTCAGTTCGGCGGCGTCCTCGATCGTCAGGATCCGCTCGTCATCGGGGATGTAACTGGAGAGCACGTTCAGGGTCGTCGTTTTTCCGGCCCCCGTTCCGCCCGAGACCAGCATGCTCACGCGGCCGCGAACGCACGCGTTGAGGAACTCGGCGACTTCGGCGGACACCGTCCCGAACGTGACCAGGTCGTCGGTCCGATACGGATCGGACGAGAACCTTCGGATCGTGAGAGCCGGTCCATCGAGCGCCAGCGGCGGGATCACCGCGTTAACACGCGAACCGTCGGGTAGGCGAGCGTCGACGTACGGCGACGATTCGTCGATGCGGCGTCCCACCTTGCTGACGATCTTGTCGATCGTGCGACGGAGCTGTTCGTCGTTGTGGAAACGAGCGCCCGTGAGCTCGAGCTTGCCGTTGCGCTCGACGAAGATCTTGTTTGCTCCGTTGACCATGATCTCGGTGACGGTCGGATCGTCGGTGAACTCTTCGAGGGGGCCGAGACCCAGGACGATGTCGGAGATCTGCTTGCTGATCACGACCTTCTCTTGCGGAGAGACCGTCACCTGCTCGTCGTTCAACAGCTCGCGCAAACGGTCCTGCACCATCGACTCGAGCTCTTTCTCGTCGACGCGCGAGTCGTAGAGCAGCGGCCCGAGAACGTCGATCAGGCGCGCCTGTATCTGGTCCCGGACCGACGTCATCCGGTCTGCATCCGTGGTGGTGCGAGCGAGCCGCTCGGCGAGTGACATGTGCAGCTATCCCTTTCGTTTATCCGATGCCGAAGACGGCGCGCAGTTTCTTGCGCCCGGCGGCGGCAGAGCGGTGGTGGCTTATCGGTGTTCCGAGCAACTTGTCCGCGATCCGATCGATGCTGCGAGCGACCTCTGATGCCGGATCGGAGAAGTACGCCGGGACCCCCTTATTCAGTGATCGCGGCACCAGTTCGCTCGACGGGATCGTCAGATCGATCTTGACCTTCAGGACCCGCTCGACGTCTGCAAGTGACGGCCCGACCTGGCTGTCGGCACGGTTCAGGACGACCCGCAATCTGTCGCGCGGTACCCCCAGCGATTGCAGCGTCTCCATCGCGATCAGCAGATGGCGCATACCGACCACGTCGAGACCCGTCACCAACCAGATCTCGTCCGACATGTCGAAGGCAGCGACGGTTTGATCCGAGTAGTCGTTGGTCGCGTCGACGATCGTGTAGTCGAAGGTCGACCGAAGCGTTCGGAGAACCTTTCCTGCTACGTCACCCGAGAATGGCTCGGCGGCCGGATCCGGCTGGACGCCGAACGCCCACAGCCGTTCCGTCATCGCGGTACCAACGTTCACTATGGCGTCGTGGTCGTCGAGTGTGGCTAGCGATTGCAGCTCGGCCGGGGACCCGGTTGGTTCCTGACCCCAATACGAGAACACGTCACCCAGCTTCAGATCGAAATCGAGGAGAGCCACTTCACGGTCGGACTTCTTGGCGATAGCTGCGGCGAGGTTGCTTGCGAGGAACGTCTTTCCGACACCGCCCTTGCTCGAGAAGATCGAGATGATCTGTCCGCGCGGCTTCACCGATCTCTTGGCGTTTCCTCCGAGCGACTCGAGACCTTGCGACCACGCGATCGCGCGGCGCAGCGCCTCTCCCAATTCGAAGTCGTCTGCCGAGCGATCGAGGATGTCGCGGATACCCGCTCGCATTGCGGCGGCCAACAACCCCGGTGTCGGCTGCTCCCGAACGAGGACGACCGCGGTCGTGGGAGACGACTGCGCGATGAAGTCGCCGATGCCGAGCGCATCCGCGTCCTTGACCTCGTGTGACAGGACGAGAACGTGTGGGGCGACATTCTTGACCACGACGGATTCCTCGGCAGCCGTCACGCTCGGCAGCCAGTCGACGTAGTCATCCTCGAGCTGGAGCGAGCGCGCGACCTGTCCCCGGAACGCGTGGGGTGTCCCAATCGCTAGTACGCGCGGCTCTGTCATCGGACGAGTTCTGCAGCCGTCGTGGTTCCGGAGTCGGTCCCGCGCTCGTTCGGAGGCAGGAGCGACATCCAGACCGAACCCTGCTCCTGGGCGAACACGACGTTCTGCGCGTCCTTGGCCTTGAGCGCGAGCGTCACCATTTCGGCGGTCTGCGCGGTCTCGCCGGTCACCTCGGGCGTCGTGACTTCGAGGATCTCGACGTCGGCGACGAGGGTCACGGTCGCGGCAGGTGCGTTGCCTTTAGCAGATGCGACGTTCGTGAACGTGCCGTAGAGCGTGACGCGATCTCCCTGTTGGATCGCGCCGCCGGCCAGGCGAGGCGTTTCCAGAGGAAGCGTGACCGCCTGATAGCCGTCCGGGATTCCGAGATTTCCACCGGGAAGTTGCTGGCTACCGCGCAGCCTCGTGGTCGAGATCTGTTCTCCCGCGAGGATCGGCGCGCTCGTCTCGCGGCCTTCCAGATCCTGCACGCTGAGAACCGCGTCGCGGACGACGGCGTCCTCCGGTACGCGGATCGTCGAGAAGTGGTCTTCGGCGATGAGCTCGTCGAGCGTCGTCCCTGCGGGGATGTCTTCGTCAGATACGACGACCGCGACCATCCGGCCCCCGGTGCTGCGCTGCTCGACGCCGCGCATGTACAGGTAAACGACGAACGTTGCGGACATCGCGAGCAAGAACGCAACTGCGATGACGAGTCCTCTGGATCTCATTCTCTCCTCCTCTTTCCTTGCTTACTGGTCGAGTCGAACTGCTCTCATGCCGAAGTCGGCGCCGTTGCCCGGCAGCGAGCCACCCACCTGAACGCCCTGCCACGACGCGGACAGACAGATCGCATTCGGATCGGGAGCTCGGCTGCCGCACTTGCCCTCCGAACCTGCTTGCGCCCAGTCGAACGCGATCGATACGTCTTTCGTGGGCGCGCCGAACCAAGAGATGACGTGCGAAGCGGGGTCGAAGGTGTAGTCGGTTCCCTCGACGTGCACCTTCTTCTTCGAACCGTTGCCGCTTTCGAGCGTCAGATTCGAGATCGTCGCCGTCGACGTGTCACAGCCGAGGTCGTCGATGTCGAACGTCGAGTTCAGTCCGAACGAGAACGTGCCACTGCAGCGACCACTCGCGCCGGGCGTACCGACTGCGGCCGGGTCGTTGCCTTTCAGCACGGCTTCGACGCGCAGGGCGACGAAACCGATGATGGCGTACTTCTCCCGCCCTTCCGTCCGCACCATCGCGTCGGGATCGTTGACGGGAAAGTGTTTGATCTTGCCGACCTGGTTCTGCAGCGCTTCCATCCAGCTGGAGTTGGAATGGCCGCTGTCGACACA
>JAHWJK010000083.1:0-4090 GCA_019348445.1 Actinomycetota bacterium
CTCGACCCCCTCGACGCGACCGTCAACTTTCTCTTCCGGATCCCGTGGTGGTGCGTGAGCGTCGCGGTCGAGGATGAGGAGGGGACGCTCGCCGGAGCCATCTACAACCCGAACGTGGACGAGATGTTCACGGCCGTGCGGGGTGATGGCGCGTGGGTGAACGACTCGCCGATGCGCGTTAGCGACCGAGCCGACATCGCGAAGGCCCTCATCGGCACCGGGTTCTCATACGACCCGCACGCGCGCGAGGAACAGGCAGAGATCGTGGGTCGCGTCCTACCCGTCGCTCGAGATATCCGACGCGCCGGTTCGGCGGCCCTCGACCTCGCGCACCTCGCGTGCGGGCGTCTCGACGGCTTTTACGAAGCGCCGCTGGAGCCGTGGGACAAAGCCGCGGGTCTCTTGATGGTCCGCGAGGCCGGCGGGATCGTGACGGAGCTGCCCGGCCCCCGCGGCCTTACCGAAGGGGCCATTGCTTCGGGCCCGAAGCTTCACGATCAACTCGTGGCGTTGGTGCTGGATAAGGAGGCGCTGTCATGAATATCGTCGAGAAGGCGGTCGAGGATTACATGCGGCGGCTGAACGCGGTCGATGATGAGCCAGTGCTCCTCGAGATGGAGGCGCTTGCCGAAGAGAGGTCGTTTCCCATCATCGGGCGCTTGTGTGGCCGCGCTCTGGAGGTCCTGGCGCGTTCGATCAACGCGACCCGCGTCTTCGAACTCGGCTCCGGCTTCGGGTTCTCCGCGTACTGGTTCGCCCGCGCCACGGGGCCGGAGGGCGAGATCCATCTCACGGACATGGATCCGGCCAACGAGAAGCTCGCGCTGGACTTCCTCGGACGCGCCGGTCTCGCCGAACCGATCGAGTACCACGTGAGCGACGCCCTCGACGCGCTCAACTCGACAACCGGCGAGTTCGACATCGTTTACTGCGATATCGACAAGGATGGCTATCCCGATGCGTGGCGAGCCGGACGGGAACGCGTCCGCGTCGGCGGTTACTACATCTGCGACAACATGCTGTGGTCGGGCCGCGTTGCGGCGCCGGCGGCCGAACACGACGAGTGGACCAAGGCGATACACGAGACGAACAGCCTCATCGCAACCGATCCGAGCTTCCGCTCCACGATCATCCCGACGAGAGACGGAGTGGTCGCGGCGCTGCGGATCTCATAGGTCTCACAATGAGGAAATGAGCGGCCGAACCGCTTTGTTGCTGCTAGCAGGACAACCAAGCCAGGAGAGCACGTGGCCAGACGTGGGCACCGCCTGACGCCCTCGGAAAGACCGGAACAACCGGCGCGGCCGGGGACGTTCCGTCGCATCGTCAAGACCTTCAAGCCGTACCGGCGCCAGGTCGCATTCGTCGCGCTCCTGATCTTCGTCATCTCGGGGATCGGTTTGATCAACCCGCTCATGCTGAAGGTCGTGACCTCGGACGTCATCCTCGGCACGGATCCCGTCGAAGAGCGGGTCCGTCTCCTCTTCATCGTCGTCGCCGTGATGGTCGCGAGTCCGATCGTTAACGGGCTGCTCGGCTTGTGGCAGACCTTCGTCAACAATGTCGTCGGCCAGCGCGTGATGCAGGACCTCCGCAACGCGTTGTACGCGCACCTGCAGCACATGCCGTTGAAGTTCTTCACGTCGACGCGGACCGGCGAGATCCAGTCGCGGCTGTCGAACGATGTCGGGGGCGTGCAGTCGGTCCTGACCGATACCGCGTCCAGCATCCTCAGCAACGTGACGATCACGATCTCCACCGTTGTCGCGATGGCGATCTTGAGCTGGGAGCTGACGGTGTTGTCTCTCGCGGTGTTGCCGATCTTTCTGATGATCAGCCGCAAGGTTGGCGAGGTACGCCGAGAGGTGTCGGGCCAGACACAGGAGTCGCTGGCGGATCTGACGGCGCACATGCAGGAGACGTTGTCGGTCTCCGGCATCCTGTTGTCGAAGGCGTTCGGCAGGCAGTCCTTCGAGATCGACCGTTTCCGTAAGCAGAACCAGAAGCTTGCCGAACTCGAGATCCGGCGGACGATGGTCGGCCGCGGTTTCTTCTCGCTCGTCCAGATCTTCTTCTCGATCACTCCCGCGTTCGTTTACCTAGTAGGTGGGTGGTTGTTGCTGCGCGGTCGCTACGAAGGGACGGCGAGTGATTTAGCGGGAACGATCGTCGCGTTCACTACCCTGCAGAGCCGTCTGTTCTTCCCGATGGGACAGCTCCTGAACGTGAACGTCGAGATCCAGTCATCGCTCGCGCTGTTCGACCGCATCTTCGAATACCTCGATCTGGAGCGCGAGATCGTGGACAAGGACGGTGCGATCGAGCTCGAACCTCGTGACGTGAGAGGTGAGGTCGCATTCACGGACGTCTGGTTCCGCTACGAGCGCCCGATGGGAGATCGTCCGGAGGACAAACGACTGTGGACCATCGGCGGCGTCGACTTCACCGCGCGTCCGGGCGAACTCGTCGCTCTCGTAGGACCTTCCGGCGCCGGCAAGACGACGATGACCTACCTCGTCCCCCGCCTCTACGACGTCGATCGAGGAAGCGTCACCATCGACGGGATCGACGTCCGCGACATCCGCCTCGAATCGCTCGGCGAGATCGTGGGAATGGTGACGCAGGAGACGTATCTATTCAATGCATCCGTCCGAGACAACTTGCGCTACGGCAATCCCGGCGCTACCGACGAGGAACTCGAACAAGCGGCGCGCGCCGCGCACATCTACGACCGCATCATGGAGCTCCCCGAAGGCTTCGACGCGATCGTGGGGGAGCGTGGATACAAGATGTCGGGGGGCGAGAAACAGCGGCTGGCTATCGCTCGGGTCGTGCTGAAAGATCCGGCGATCCTCATCCTCGACGAGGCAACCTCCGCGCTCGATACGCACAGCGAGCGCCTCGTGCAGGAAGCGCTTACGCCATTGATGCAAGGACGTACGACGATCGCGATCGCTCACCGGCTCTCCACGATCCTCGCGGCCGACACCATCCTGTACCTCGATCGCGGGCGCATCATCGAACGCGGTTCGCATCAGGACTTGCTCAAGAAGGACGGCGCGTACGCGGCGCTCTATCACGAGCAGTTCTCCGACGGACGCGTCGAATCGAGATGCGAGGATGGCCTCGTTCTCTCGTCGGGCGAGGTCGTGCCGGAAGAGGAGGCGGTGTGAATCCAGAAGGAAAGGTCGCGCTCGTCACGGGCGGTGCTTCGGGACTTGGGCTCGCGACGACCGAGAACCTGATCGATGCAGGAGCGTCGGTCGTGATCGTCGACCTTCCGTCCTCGAACGGCGAAACGGTCGCGAAGGAGATCGGCGACCGCGCTCGTTTCGTCGGTGCCGACGTGACGAACGAAGCCGAGGTTCAGGCAGCCGTCGATGCGGCCGTCGGCGACTTCGGCGGCCTCCACATCGCGGTGAACTGTGCGGGCGTTGGGTTCCCCGGTCGCGTCTTGACGCGCGATGGTGCTCCGAACGACCTGGAACGGTTCGAGTTCGTGGTCCGTGTGAATCTCATCGGGTCCTTCAACGTCCTTCGACTCGCCGCTGCGCAGATGGCCAAGCAGGAGCCCGAGGACGACGAGCGCGGGGTCGTCGTCAATACCGCGAGCATCGCGGCGTTCGACGGCCAGATCGGTCAGGCTGCCTACGCGGCTTCCAAAGGCGGCATCGTCGGTATGACTCTCCCTATCGCGCGGGACCTTGCGAGCAAGCTGATCCGCTGCGTAACGATCGCTCCGGGGACCTTCGACACGCCGATGCTCGCGGGACTGCCGGAAGAGGCGCGTCAGAAACTCGCCGAGGGCATCCCGCATCCGCACCGTCTCGGTCGTCCTGAGGAGTTCGCGCACCTCGTGCGCCACATCGTGTGGAACCCGATGTTGAACGGCGAGGTCATCCGTCTCGACGGCGCACTGAGAATGCCGCCCAAGTAGGCAAGGGGTCCTTGAACTGTCCGGCCAGGGAGTCGATAACTAGCAGATGACCCAGTGGCTATTCGGCCCCGACTCGATGGTGTGGAAGGTGAACCGCGAGTCCGTGCTGCTCCTGGGCGGACGAGCTGCGTTGTTGATGCAACTCGCGCACCC
>JAHWJK010000083.1:4190-7288 GCA_019348445.1 Actinomycetota bacterium
CGCGACAGCACTACGACGAAGCACTCGTCATAGCGCGCATGTTCGGCATCCCCGACGATCTCATGCCGCCAACCCGTCGCGAGTTGATCGCGTGGATGCACGAGATGATCGAGAGCGACGAGATCGCCGTCACACCGCTCGCTCGTGACCTTGCCGCGGCGGTCCTGAGGCCGGTGCGCTTCGTTCCCCTGCGCGTTGCGGAGGAATCGGCGATCGTGACGAGAGCGCTGCTTCCTGCGAAATTGCGCGACGGTTATGGACTGAAGAGTGGTCTTCCCGATTCATTGCTGCTCGCGCTTGGCCGGCGCGCCGCGCGTCTCACACTGCCGTTGATGCCTTCGAGGCTGAGGATGTTGCCCGCGGCACGAACCGCGCTGCGCGCGGGCTAGCCCTGACGGGCTTCGACGAGCTGCGGATCCGAGGTTTCGGTCACTGGGTCGTCCTCCTCGGCGTCATCGGTCGCCTCGGACTCGGCGCGCTGTGCGACCTGCTGGTCGAGCTCGCGCCACTCCTTCTCGGCCCACCGCAGTTTCTCTACGGCCGATGCCAGATCGAGGAAGTGGACGGGCACGATCGACGCGCGGGGACGGAGGTATGCGTCGCCGATCAGCGCATCGAGCTCGCGGCGGGCCTCGATCAGCCGACTGTGGATCCGGGCCAAGCGTTCGAGCTGCTCAGGCGTGTACCCGTGGTTACTCAGGGGTCGGCTCCTCGTCGAGTCGGCGGTCGGGGTGTCGATCGGCCACCGAAGGGTACACGCGGCGGTCGGGGAAGCACAAGGTCACGAGCGCGTCATGTCGGAACTTCGCCCGGCCGAGACTAGGCTCCCGCCGTGCTCGAAGAATCGGTGATCCAGAGGGTGCTCGCCGCGGCGCTGGCGGGGGGCGGGGACCTCGCCGAGATCTTCGTGGAGGACCGGTCCTCGGCGGCGTTCCGCCTCGAGGATTCGCGTGTCGAAGACGTATCGACGGGTCGCGACCGAGGCGCGGGGATCCGGGTATTGAGCGGCGACCGGGCCACCTACGCCTACACGAACCTGCTTACCGAGGATGCTCTCGTCGACGCGGCGCGCGCCGCGGGGGCCGGGGCCGGTGCGTCGAACGGGTCGGCATCGATCGATCTTCGCCGCCTCGAGCCGGAGGTCCGCCATCCGGTCGTGAGGTCGCCCGCGGCGACGCCGGCGGCGGAGAAGGCGGCTGCTCTACAGGCCGCCGACGACTCGGCTCGATCGGCCGGAGGAGAGATCCGCCAGGTCGTGGCCAGCAGCGTCGACGTCCACCAGAAAGTTTTGATAGCGAATTCGGACGGACTCCTTGTCGAAGACGAACGCACCCGCGTGCGATTCGCAGTACAGGTCGTCGCGGGACGAGGCGACCAGATCACGACGGGTTTCGAGGCTCCGGGCCACTCGGGCGGCTTCGAGCTCCTCGACTCCCGGCCGCCGGCCGAGCTGGCCGCGAAGGCTGCGCAGAAGGCGATACGGATGCTCGACTCCAAACCGTCACCGGCGGGAGAGTTCCCCGTCGTCCTCGCTCCGGGCACCGGCGGCGTCCTGATCCACGAAGCGTGCGGTCACGGCCTCGAGGCGGACACATTGGTGAAGAACGCGAGCGTGTATGCGAACCGGCAAGGCGAACGCTTCGGCTCGACGAACGTCACGATCGTGGACGACGCAACGGAGATCGGTTCGTGGGGTTCGTTCGGCGTCGACGACGAAGGGAGTCGTGCGCAACGCACGGTGCTCTTCGACCAAGGTGTCCTGGTTGGTCACCTCAGCGATCTCCGGTCCGCGAAGAAGATCGGGCACCCGCCGACCGGCAACGGCAGACGACAGTCTTACGCGCACCTCCCCATCGTCCGGATGACGAATACGAACCTGCTGCCCGGGCCCGATGACCGCGACGAGATCATCCGTTCCGTGGAACGCGGCGTGTACGTCGCTACGTTCGCCGGCGGCGAAGTCAATCCGGCGACCGGCAACTTCGTATTCGGCATGTCTGAGGCGTACATGATCGAGAACGGCGCCATCGCCTATCCGATCCGCGGTGCCAACCTCATCGGCAACGGCCCGCAGGTCCTGGGCGTGATCGACGCGATCGCGTCCGATTACGACAGGAAGGAAGGCGTCTGTGGCAAGGACGGACAGCATGCGCCGGTTACGAACGGGATGGCGACGGTGCTGCTGGGGAAGATGACGGTCGGCGGGACCGAAACGTGAGTGAGCTCCTGGATCTCGCACGTCGCGCAACCGAGACCGTGCGCGAACACGAGGAGATCGAAGCTTTCCTGACCCACGAGCGTGAATTCCAGGTGAAGGTCTACGAAGGAGAGATCGACTCACTGTCTTCCGCCGAGCCGCGAGGGGCCGGGATACGAGTCCTGCGCGACGGTCGGGTTGGGTTCTCGTATACGACCGACCTCACGAACCACGGGCTACGTGCCGCGGTCGATTCGGCTCGGGAGAATTCGAACTACGCCACTCCGGACGATGCCGTCGCGCTCGCACCCGCATGGACGGAGGGCCCGCCGGAGCTCACCGAGCTCATCGATCCGGCGCAGACCGACCTATCACCCGAGAAGAAGATCGAGTTCGCGATCGAGCTCGAGGGCATGACCCGCAGCATCGATCGGCGCATCAGGACCGAGGAGGCTCTCTATTCGGATTCGGCTACCGAAGTCGCGATAGCGACCTCGACGGGCGTAGCCGGGTCGTACCGGCGTTCCGATGCATGGTGCTACACCGTCGCGATCGCGGAGGAGCGCGACGAGACCGAGATCGGGTTCGAGTTCGATCTCGCGCGCGGGATAGCAGGTCTCGACGCCGAAGCCGTGGCGCGCCACGCCGCGGAGAAGGCGCTATCCATCCTCGGCGCGACGAAGATCCCGTCGCGGCGGATGCCGGTGATCTTCGATCCGTACGTCGCGGGGCAGTTCCTCGGCGTGCTCGGCGTCGCGCTGACTGGAGAAGCGGTTCAGAAGGGCCGATCGTTGTTCGCCGGCAAGATCGGCCAGCAGGTCGCGGATCCAAAGGTGACGATGGTCGACGATGGTCGCGCCGCGGGCGGTCCGGCCGCGGCCCCGTGGGACGCGGAAGGCGT
>JAHWJK010000084.1 GCA_019348445.1 Actinomycetota bacterium
AGCCTCGCCTCTTCTTGAGCGAGGACGACCACCCGGCGGGCCCTATCGGTGAAGCGCTCGAACAAGGCGGGCCCTCCTTTTTCGTTGCTCCGGAACTTCGCGCTCCGGATACGTGATTTTCATCATAGCCAGGGAGCGTTCTTACCCCTAGGAACCTGCTTATCTCATCAAACGCCCGAGCGGGTCGTTTAGTTCCCACGTGAAACATCGGCGCAAACGGGCTCCGAACTGAGGAGATCCCTAGTGGACGGGGTCGGAACGCCTCGTCGTAACGCCGAACTTCTGCTTCTTGAACTTAGGTGCAGGAGCATTCCGCGGTGGCGCGTTCCGAAACAGGTACTTCCAATCTTGGTTGAGTACGTTCGTCCGCTCACCGTCGATAGAGAAGCCTCGTGCGAGCGGGACCCATGGAAGTGCCTCAGGCAACACGTCGGCTTCCGGGACCGGCCGCGCCGGAACGACCCACAGCCCCACCGTTGCCTGGTCGGCTGCCGTGCGATCGTCGGGACCGAACGTGACGCTGAGCCCGCCGAACCGTTTGCGCCGCACCTCCTGGAGCACCGCCGCCACGTCCACGTCTCGATTGCTCGGGTACCGGCGCGCGGCCCATCCCAGAAGCTGGACCGATTCGTACGCGCGGCGCTCCCACCCGATCGGCGCGGGCTCGTCACCCCACCAGTCGTTGAACGCTCTCCGGTACTCGACGAAGCTCGGGATCGGCAAGTAGTGGGCGCCGCGCGCATAGGTATCCGCAGCAACCAGTCCCTCGGTCACCAGGTCGGGGTCGATCGCCGGCGAGATCAGCGTATGGAAGCCCACGACCTGCGGAGCCCACACGCCGCTACCGGCGCCGGGACGTGCCGCGTTCCGCGCGAGCTTCGTGGTCGTGTACCTAGACCCACGATCCTCCAGTGTGCGAAGGAGCGTTTCGGTGGCATCCGGCCCGCCTTCCACGACTATCGCCTGGACCCTCCTCCTCTCGAAGAGGGCCAGCGCGCGCCTCAGTGGACGCGCTTCGCTCGAGAGGATCTCGGAGGCAACCAACGATCGCCCGAGTTCACCGAACGCGACCTGAAGCGAGCGTCGCGCCGAACTACCCGACAACGACTCACCCGTAAGCGCGCCGATCCGCGAGTAACGACGATCGCGCAGGAGATACCGCGCGAGGACGCGGGCTTCCCAGAGGTACGCCGGAGCCATCTGAAAGAGGTGCGGCGTTAGCAACTGCGACGAATAAAGGTCACCGAAATTGAACAGAAGCGGCACCTTTGTCGACGCGAGGAACTGCTCGATGTCCGGCAGCACGTCCTCCGGACCCGCGTACACGATCCCCACCGTTTGCCCGTTCGCCGCGAGCTGTTCGACGGCGGCGCGAGCTTTCTGCGGATCGCCGCCGTCGTCGATCGTGACGAGCTCGAACATCGGTTCGTTCTTCCGCAGATTTCTATTCAGGATGTGAACGCTTACGTCGGCGCCTTCGAACGCGTCTTGACCGCGCCACGAAAGGTCCCCCGTCATCGATCCGACGAGGCCGATGACTCGCGTCTTCGTGCTGGCGGGACTGGATACCGGCGTTCTGGGGCGCAGGGTCGTGCCGTCGCCCGACTCGCAGCCGACGAGGAACAAGAGCAGCGACAGGGAGACCAGAAGTCCCCGGCGAACGCGCGTTTACCGCTCCGGTCTCAGCGTCGGGAACAGGATCACTTCTCTGAGTGAGCCGAGCCCGAGGAGCATAGAGAGAAGCCGGTCGACGCCGAGGCCGAACCCACCGGCCGGCGGCATCCCGTAACTGAGCGCTTCGAGGAAGTCCTCGTCGGGCAGCTGCGCCTCCTCGTCGCCGGCGGCCCTCGCGGCAGCTTGCTGATCGAAGCGGCGACGCTGCTCCTCCGGGTCGTTCAGCTCCGAGTACACGGGCGCGATCTCGACGCCGCCCACGATGAGATCGGCATGTTCGGTGAATCCATCGATCGTCCGATGGTCCTTCGCCAGCGGCGAGACCTCCTTCGGCATGCCGGTGACATAGGTCGGCGCGATGAGCTTCTTCTCCGTCGTTTGCTCGAAGATCTCGACCATCAGCTTGCCCACCGGCCATTTCGGATCCCTTCGGACCTGAAGATCCTCGGCTGCCTGCGCCAACGATTCGGCGTCCTGCTGTTTCCATGCATCGGTGAGATCGCGACCGGTGGTCTCCGTGACCGCCTCGAACATCGTTATCCGGCGGAACGGCTGCCCGAGGTCGACGATCTGCCCGTCGAGCTCGACCTCGAGTCCGCCGGTTACCGCGGCCGCGATGTCTCGCACGAGATCCTCTACGAGCGTCATCGTGTCGTTGTAATCGACGTATGCCTCGTACGCCTCGAGCATCGTGAATTCGGCATTGTGACGAGGCGACAGCCCCTCGTTCCGGAAGCTTCGGTTCAGCTCGTAGACGCGCTCGAAGCCTCCGATCAACAGCCGTTTTAGGTAGAGCTCGGGCGCGATCCGCAAGAACAAGTCCATATCGAGCGTGTTGTGATGCGTAACGAACGGCCGGGCGATCGTGCCGCCCGCGATCGGCTGCAGGATCGGCGTCTCGACCTCGATGAATCCACGTTGATCGAAGAAGCTTCTGATCGCGGCGTTGCATGCGCTACGACCTTCGAGCGCGCGGCGCGGAGGCTCGTTCAGGAGGAGGTCGAGATGGCGGTGCCGGTAACGTGCCTCGACATCGGTGACACCATGCCAGTTGTCCGGCATCGGCCGCAGACATTCCGCGAGAAGCGACACGTTCACCACTTTCAACGACAGCTCGCCGCGGCGCGTTCGCATCACATGACCTTCCGCGCCGACGATGTCTCCGACACCGAGCCCACCGAACGCTTCCATACCCTCGTCGCCGAGGACCCCGATCTGCGCGAAGAGCTGCATGCGTCCCGACGCGTCCTGGAGGTCCGCGAACGCGACCTTGCCTTGAGAACGGATCGTCATGATGCGTCCGGCAACACGCGCCTCGTGACCGGTTTCGCCACCCGCTTCGAGATCCTCGAACCGCTCCCGTAGTTCCGAGATGAAGGCGGTGCGTTCGTAGCGGTACGGATACTTCTGCTCTTCGGTCACGAAGGAGCGTTCCGCTCGAAGATCAGCTTGAGTCCCAGGAGGGTCAGCATCGGCTCGAAACGTTCGATCCGGTGACAGTGCTCGATCACGGTTGGCGCGAGGCCCCCGGTGGCTATCACGCGCGCATCCCCGCCCAGCTCCTTCGTCACCGATTCGACGAGGCCATCGACCATGCCGGCGAACCCGTAGACGAGGCCGGACTGAACCGCTTGCACGGTGCTCTTGCCGATGACGTCCGGCGGAGCGATCAACTCGACACGCCGAAGCTGCGCCGTCGCCGCATAAAGTCCGGCCGCTGCGGTATCGATCCCGGGAGCGATAGCACCTCCGAGGTAGTCGCCGGACGCCGAGACCGCGTCGACCGTGATAGCGGTGCCGAAGTCGACGACGACGACGGGCTCCTTGTCGAAGGTCGCGTGTGCTGCAACCGCGTTCGCGATGCGATCCGCGCCTACTTCTCGCGGATTGTCCATACGAACCGCTATGCCCGTCTTGACACCGGGACCGACCACGAGGGGCGAGAACCCGAAGTAGCGCTCCACCATGTCGCGAAGCTCCTGAGTGAGCCGCGGCACGACCGAGCAGATCGAAACGCCGTCGAATGCCGAGAACTCGAGGTCGTGGAGCTTGAGGAACTGACCGAACAGAAGCGCGAGCTCGTCGCCGGTTCGCGCGGGATCGGTTGAGGCCCTCCACTCGCGCGCGAGTTCGTCGGCGTCGAAGACCCCGAGATGGGTCTGGGTGTTACCGACATCCACGGCAAGCAGGGTCATGCGATGTCCTCCACGAGCAGGTTGTCTATCAAACGAGTCTCGCCCAGACGAGCGGCCACGATGAGCAGGTGCGGATGAGCGCGTAGGGGGGCCGAGAATGTGTCGGGATCGACGACGGCTACGTAGTCGACGTGATCGGTGGCCGGTTCGAGTATCGCGAGCATCGCCTTCTCGGCCTCCGCCGGGTCGCCTCCTCGCCTGAGCGCCGCGGCCCCCGCTTCAAGAGCCTTCCACAGCGCCGTTGCTCGCTCCCGGTCCTCAGCCGAAAGGTACGCGTTGCGGCTCGACATCGCGAGACCATCGGGGTCCCGCACCGTCTCGCACGCGACAACTTCGATCGGAAGAGAAAGATCGGCGACGAGCCTGCGCACGACCGCGAGTTGTTGTGCGTCTTTCCGGCCGAAGAACGCGATGTCCGGCTGGACGATCCCGAATAGCTTCGTCACGACCGTCGCGACGCCGTCGAAGTGATCCGGCCGGATCGCTCCTTCGAAGTTCTCGCTCACACCCGCGACGCGAACTGTCGTCGATCGGTCGTCGGGATACATCTCTGCGACCGATGGTACGAAGACGAGATCTACTTTCTCTCGTTCGGCAGCAGCTAGGTCGGCCTGTTCCGATCGTGGGTAGCGGTCGAAGTCTTCGCCGGGGCCGAACTGCAGCGGATTCACGAAGATGCTCATGACGATGGTGTCGCAGCGGTCCCGCGCCGCCCGTACCAGGGACAGGTGGCCCTCGTGCAGCGCGCCCATCGTCGGCACCAAACCCACCGGCCGCGGCGCTTCGGTGAGGTGATTGCGGAGCTCGTCGATCGTTCGACAGACCTTCATCGGCCGAATTCGGCCATGATCTCCTCTGCCGTCTGCTCGTCGATACGGCCCGCGGCGACCGCGGCCTGAACGATCAGGAACGCAGCAGCGCGGTATTGCATGAACGGACCCGGCCTGTCGCGAAGGGCGTTGACGTGTCGGCGAACCGTTTCCTTCTCGCCCCGTACGACGGGACCCGTCAGCGTGGCTGCACCCCCACCACCTTCGCGCGCATTCTGCAGCGTCCCCTCAGCGAGAGGACCGAGAACGCGCATCGGGTCATCTATGTCTATGTCGGCCAGGATGGTTTCACCGGTGGCGAGGACCGCTGCGAGGCCATTCGAGGTCGCTACGGCGGCCGCGTGCCAGATCGAACGCACCTCTTCGGGGAGAACCAACGCGTATCCGTCGAGGTCCCGATCGATCAACTCGACGATCCGCACTTCCGCAGCGGGATCGGAGCACGTGACGCCCCACGCGGAGCCCGGGAGCCGCGCGATGGCGGCATCGACCGTCGGACACGCTTGTACCGGATGCGTCGCGCAGCCGATCGCACCGTTGTCGACGACAGCGTCTAGCACCGACGGGCCGAACGAGCCCGCGAAGTGCCACACGTAGGCGCCGCCCGAGACGCGGCCGGCGATCTTGGCACTAACCGGTTCCAGTGCCGCATCCGGCACGCCAAGCAGGATGAGATCAGCCTGCGGCAGCTCATCGACCGCATAGACATCCGCTCCGAGCCTCTTGGACGCGGCGGCGGCCGACTCCGGAGATCGCGATGCGACGGCGACGATCTCATGATCCTTCCGGGCAAGGAGCGCGGCCACAGCGGTGCCCACGTTCCCAGCGCCAACGAGCGCGACCTTCATCGACGACTACTCCCGCTAGTACTTCTCTAGGAGCTCGACATCTCCCTCGGCTTCGTCGAGTAGATCCGCGTAGCGGGTGCCCCACGGGTCGGCGGCGTCGGGTTCGATCTCGAGCAGCGGAACCAACACGAAGCGCCGCTGAGTCATACGCGGATGAGGGATCTCGAGGTCGGGTTCGCTGACCTTCTCGTCACCGAACGTCAGGATGTCGAGATCGACGACGCGCGGCCCCCAGTGGATGTCACTGGGCTCACGCCCGAGCCGGGTTTCGACCGCCTGCGTAGCCTCGAGTAATTGCCTCGGGTCGAGTTCTGTCTCGAGCTTGACCACGAGGTTCACGAACGACCGCTGCGGCGGACCTCCGATGGGGCTCGTCTCGTAGATGCTGGAGACCGAGACGAGCTCGATACCGGAAGCTTGCTTCAGTTCCTCGACCGCACGCCGCGCGAACATGGCGCGATCGCCGACGTTCGAACCGATCCCCACGTAACAAGTCGTCATGGTCTCGTGATCCTTACCGCGATCGGGCCGACGTCCTCCTCTACAGGAGGTGATGCTTTTGCGACACCAACGGTAACCCGCTCGACCCTCGTGAACGTGCATACATGGCGGGCGATGCTCTCCGCGAGAGCTTCGAGCAGGTTCGTCTCCGACGACCGGACGAGCTCGGCGACTCCCGTCGCCACGCGGTCGTAGTCAACCGTGTCGCGCAGGTCGTCACTGGTTCCGGCCGCATGCAGGTCCACGAACAGTTCGAGGTCGACGAGCACGGTCTGCGGCTCGCTCCGTTCTTCATCCGTTACACCGACGCGGGTCGAAACTCGGAGGTCGCTGATCGTTATGCGGTCACCCGTCACGGCACATCGACCCTTTCCGACGAGATCGCTTCTACCATGTAGATCGCGCGCCTCACGGGTTCGACGTCATGAACCCGCACGATGCGCGCACCTTTCGCGATCGCGATCACGACGGTCGCGATGGTTCCCTCGACCCGCTGGTCTTCGGGGAGGTCCAAGACCGCGCCGATGAAGGACTTGCGCGACGTTCCCGCCAGTAGCGGATAACCGAGGTCGACGACACGTTCGAGGTGGTTGAGTAAGGCCAGGTTCTGCTGCGGGGTCTTCGCGAATCCGAAACCGGGATCGAGGACGATGGAATCGGACGCGATCCCCATCCCCTCCAACGTCGATCCCTTATCGGCCAGGAAGCGCCGAACGTCTTCGACCACATCCGAGTATTCCGTTAGGGACCGCATCGTTTGCGGGGTCCCGCGCGAATGCATCACGGCTATCGCGGCTCCGGTTTCCGCCGCGACATCCGCGATCGAGCCCGCTTCGCCCAACGTGTCGTTAACGATCGAGGCTCCGGCATCGACGGCAGCCCGCGCAACCGACACCTTGCGCGTATCTATGGAGATAGGGACTCCGACCTTGTCACGTAGGCGTTCGATGACAGGAATGACACGACGCAGTTCCTCGTCGGCAGGGACGGGAGCCGCGTTCGGCCTCGTCGACTCGCCGCCGACGTCCAGGATGGCGGCACCCTGTTCGACCATCTCGATACCGTGCGCGATCGC
>JAHWJK010000085.1:0-2339 GCA_019348445.1 Actinomycetota bacterium
GCTTGCCGGAACTTCGTGAGTACGAGGATCAGGATGATGATGCCTTCCGTCACGACGACTCCCATCGCCTCCGGCCACGTGAGCTGGTTGCCGCCCACGAGCTGGAACGCGACGACCGCGTTCAAGCCGAGCCCGGCAGCGATCGCGAACGGATGACGTCCGAATACCCCCATCGCTATGGTCGCGATGCCGGCGGCAAGGGCGGTCACGGTCAGCACCTGTTCCGGCGCCAGAGTCACGCCATCGCGGTCGGTTACCTGCCCGAGGATCAACGGGTTCAGGAACAAGATGTAGGCCATCGTCATGAACGTCGTGACCCCGGCGATCACCTCGGTTCGGGTATCCGAGTTGCGTTCGGAGATACGGAAGTAGCGGTCCAGCGCGCTCCCGGACGATCGCAACTTTTGCGACACGGAACTCCTCCTTGTGCCTTCAGCGACGCATCGAGGTTCGGCTCGCCTTGAAAGCTATCGACAGGGCCCGCCATTAGTCTGGATTTCATGACGACGGTGACGCTGATCCCCGGCGACGGGATCGGTCCGGAGGTAACTGCGGCGACGCGACAAGTAGTGGACGCCCTCGGCGTGGGCATCGAGTGGGAGGTGCACGACGCGGGCGCTCCGGCGATCGAAGCGCACGGAAGTCCCCTACCGGAACACGTCTTGCGGTCGATCACGACTAACAAGGTCGCGCTCAAGGGACCGGTGACGACCCCGGTCGGGACCGGCTTCCGCTCGATCAACGTGGCGCTCAGACAGGAGCTGGACCTGTTCGCGAGCGTCCGGCCGTGCCGTCTCTACCCCGGCGTCGCGTCGCGCTTCGACGCCGTCGACATCGTCGTCGTGCGGGAGAACACCGAAGACCTCTACGAGGGCATCGAGTTCGAGTGCAGCAGCAAGGAGGCGACGAAGCTGCGCGGTTTCTTGAGCTACATGCACGGGTTCGACATGAGGCCAGATTCGGGCATCTCCATAAAGCCGATCTCGATCTCCGCGACCCACGCCATCGTCGAGTACGCGTTCGAGTACGCGCGCAAGTACCGGCGCCGCAAAGTGACCCTCGGCCACAAGGCCAACATCATGAAGTTCTCGGACGGTGTGTGGCTGAGCGAGGGCGAAGCGCGCGCCGCCGAATATCGGGATGTCGGATTCGAGGCGATCCAGGTAGACGAGCTTGCGATGCACCTCGCGTGGACGCCCGACGATATGGACGTCATCGTGCTTCCCAACCTCTACGGCGACATCATCTCCGACCTCTGCGCGGGGCTGATCGGCGGCCTCGGCCTCGCGCCCGGCATGAACCTCGGTAAAGATCACGCCGTTTTCGAGCCGACACATGGTTCGGCGCCCGACATCGCGGGCAAGGGCGTGGCGAATCCGATCGCGATGATCCTGTCGGCGGTTCTCATGCTTCGGCATATCGGACAACGCGATGCAGGTGACCGACTCGAACGCGCGGTAGCGACCGTACTGGCGAACGGAAAGATCCGTCCTGCGGACCTCCGACCGGTCGGCGAACCTGCAACGACCGATGCCGTCGCCGATGCCATAGTCGCCGCGCTCCCGTAGTGGGCGGGGAGCCCGACGAGATCCGCCGGATCGAAGACTTCATCACACGCCTCAACACCCAAGTCAGCGACCGGATCGTCGAGTGGCGTGGTGGAGTTGCGTATCTGAACGATCGTCTTCCGAGGATCTGGGATGTGAACTTCCTGGAGCTGATCGACGCATGCCTTTCTGCGGACGAGATCGCCACGCATGCCGACGAGATCCTCGGCGCGACCACGCGTGAACATCGCCGGGTCCGTGTCGCCGACCCGGCGCTGGGAGCGGCGCTCCAGCCCGCTTTCACCGAACTTGGCTGGGAGACGGACGTCCACGTCGTGATGTTGCATCGACGCGAGCCGAACCGCGTGGTCGATACCTCGACCGTGCAGGAACTCGGCGACGCAACGTGGCCGGGCAGAGAAGAGCAGATGAGGAGCTACCCGTTCGCGAACGAGGAAGAAACTCTTCGTCAGATGCGTGTCTTCTACGACCTCTCGGTCAAGGCCGGAGCAGGACGAGACTTCGCGATCGTCGAGGATGGGAAACCGGTTTCGTTCGCGCTCCTCTATTCAGACGGATCGATGGGTCAGATCGAAGACGTTGCGACCTTGGAGCCGTACCGCAACCGCGGCTACTCCTGGCGCGTCCTCATGAAGGCCCTCGCGGAATCGACGGCGACACACGACCTGACGTTTCTGATCGCGGACGATCGCGACTGGCCGAAGGATTTCTATTCGAAGGCCGGTTTCGACGCGGTCGCGCGCCATTACTTCTTCCTGAAGAGACCGGACG
>JAHWJK010000085.1:2439-7110 GCA_019348445.1 Actinomycetota bacterium
CGTGTGAGGATGGCCGGGTGAGGCTCGTCGATTCCTTCGGCCGTGTCGCTACCGATCTGCGCATCTCGGTGACCGACAAGTGCAACTTCCGATGCCGCTATTGCATGCCGCCCGAGGGCCTCCCCTGGCTCGCGAAGGACGAGCTACTCACCTTCGAAGAGATCGTTCGGCTGGGATCGATCCTGGTAGCGAATGGGATCCAGTCGTTCAAGCTGACTGGAGGCGAGCCCTTGGTGCGGAAGGACCTCGCGCTGTTGGTAGCCGGCTTGCGAAACGTGGCGCCCGATGCCGACATCTCGCTGACGACGAACGGGTTCCTCCTCGCCGATCGCGCCCGTGAGTTACGGATGGCAGGTCTAGACCGCGCCACGGTGTCCTGCGATTCTCTCCTGCGGCACCGCTTCGCCGAGATCACATTGCGGGATGCGCTCGACGAAGTGATGAGAGGTCTCGAGGCCGCCGCCGCGGAGGGTCTCGGCCCGATCAAGATCAATACGGTCGTCATGCGAGGTGTCAACGACGACGAGGTGGTCTCGTTCGCCGAGCTTGCCCGCACCGCGGACTACGACATCCGGTTCATCGAGTACATGCCTCTCGACGCGCAGGATGAATGGAAGGCCGACCTCGTCGTGCCCGGAGCGGAGATCCTGGACGAGATCGGACGCCACTATCCGATCCGAGCAATCAGCGCGGAGCCCGGCCCTGCAGTCACGTACGGGTTCGTCGACGGTGCCCCCGGGAAGATCGGGGTGATCTCGAGCGTCACGGCACCCTTCTGCGAAACGTGCGACCGGTTGCGTTTGACGAGTGACGGCCATCTGCGCGCCTGCCTGTTCGCGCTCGACGAAGTCGACCTCAAAGGTCCGCTTCGTGCCGGAGCAACGGACGAGGAGCTAGCGGAGATAGCGCGGGCGTGTGTCGCGAAGAAATGGGCCGGTCATCACATCGGTCGTCCCGACTTTGTGAAACCGTCTCGATCGATGTCGATGATCGGCGGCTGATGGCCTTCGTTCGAGTGGAGGTCGTCGACAAGCAGCTGGACGTGGCAGCTCTCGTCGCCGAGGCATCGGCGCCCTCCTGCGGTGCGATCGCGACTTTCGTGGGAACCGTGCGGGAGAGCGCGTCGGTCGCGGCCAACTCGAACAAAGCTGTTACGAGCCTCGACTATGAGGCGCATCCAACGCTGGCGAAAGAGCAACTCCGCGAGATAGCGACGCGGGCGAGCGACAAGTGGGACCTCGAAAGCGTCGTTGCCGTGCATCGGGTCGGAACGTGCGAGCTGGGCGAGCCCACGGTGGTCGTCGCGTGTGCCGCCGCACATCGCGGCGAAGCCCTGGACGCGTGCCGCTGGTTGATCGACGAGCTCAAAGCGACGGTGCCCATCTGGAAGAAAGAGATCTATGCGGACGGGTCGTCGTGGGTCGACGCTCACGCATGATCATCACGCGGCACTGATGGATCTCGGGCTTGAAGGGCGCGTCGCGTGGGTACTCGGGGGCTCGTCGGGTCTCGGTCGCGCGAGTGCGATCTCGCTCGCGCGTGAGGGAGCGCGCGTCGCGATCTCGGCGCGGAACGAGAGTCGGCTGACAAAGGCAGCCGCCGAGATATCCGATGACTGCTTGGCCGTCCCGGTGGACGTATCCGATCCGCTCGCGATCGAAGCCGGTCATCGCACGATCGCGAGCGAGCTAGGACCCATCGACATCCTGGTAGCGAACTCGGGAGGGCCTCCGGCGGGAGGATTCGCCGACCACGACGATGACGCGCTCGATGCTGCCTACAGGCTGCTCGTCGCGTCTGCTTGGCACCTGACCAAGGCGGTTCTTCCCGCGATGCTCGAGAAGGGAAGTGGAACTCTCCTCTACGTCACCTCGTCGTCGACGAAGGAGCCGATCCCGGGGCTGCTGCTGTCGAACATGATGCGTCCGGCGGTGGTAGCGATGGCGAAGACGCTGTCTCGAGAGCTCGGCCCCCACGGGATCCGCGTGCTATGCGTAACGCCGGGACGTATCGCAACCCCCCGCGTCGAGGCACTCGACCGGCACCGTGCGGATGCGATCGGGAGGGCCGTCGAGCAGGTTCGAGAAGAATCCGAAGCGACCATCCCGCTCCGCCGCTACGGAGTCCCGACGGAGTTTGGCGACGTCGTCGCTTTCCTCGCTTCGGAGCAAGCGTCGTACATGACGGGAACGTCGGTGGTCGTCGACGGCGGGTCGCTCCACGGCTTGTTGTCGTGACCCATTCAGGAGCCGTCGTAACCGTCAGCGACGCGGCAACGCGCGGAGATCGCGTCGACACGTCCGGCGACGAGGCAGAGCGGTTGCTCGGTGCGATCGGGATCGACGTCGTGGAGCGGCGCCTCGTTGCCGACGAGCTCAGCGAGATAGTCGCGGTGCTCACCGAACTGAGCGACGGTGCGGTCGATGTCGTCGTAACCACCGGGGGGACCGGTCTGTCTCCGCGCGACGTCACACCCGAGGCAACAGGGCGCGTCATCGAGCGCGAAGCTCCGGGTCTCGCCGAGCTCATCCGATCTGAAGGAACCAAGAAGACGCCGTATGCCTCGCTGTCGCGGGGCATCGCGGGCATCCGAAAGCAAACATTAATCATCAACCTGCCGGGAAGCACCAAGGCCGTGTCCGAAGGTCTCGAGGTTCTCTCTCCGATCCTCTCGCACGGGCTCGACACGCTCACAGGCCGCACCGAACACGGGTGACTTAGAGTTCGCCACGTGGCGGATCGTGACGTAGAAGCGACCATCGAGGCTCTTCTCCAAGAACGCCGGCTGTTCGAACCACCCGAGCAATTCTCGGAGCAGGCGAACGCCAACGACATCTCGATCTACGCCGAAGCGGAACGCGACCCCGATGTCTGGTGGGCGGAGCAAGCGGAACGCCTCGACTGGTTCGAACGATGGGACCAGGTTCTCGACTGGGATCCTCCGCACCACCGATGGTTCGTCGGAGGAAAGCTCAACGCATCGCACAACTGCCTCGATCGGCATCTCGGCTCGACCGCAGACCGGGTCGCGTATCACTGGATCGGCGAACCCGGCGACACGCGAACGATCACGTATCGAGATCTTCACGATGAGGTGTGCCGGCTCGCGAACGTGCTGAAAGACCTAGGGATCGAGAAAGGCGACCGCGTCGCGATATATCTCCCGATGATCCCGGAGCTACCCGCCGCGATGCTCGCGTGCGCCCGTATCGGTGCACCTCACTCGGTGGTGTTCGGCGGCTTCTCGGCAGAATCGTTGCGGGACCGCATCAACGATGCCGAGGCGAAAGTTCTCATCACGGCCGACGGCGGCTACCGCCGTGGTGATGTCGTCGAGCTGAAAGCGAACGCGGACGCGGCGCTCGAAGGGACGCCTTCGATAGAACACGTGATCGTCGTGCAGCGGACGAACGAGGACGTCGACATGACCCCCGGTCGCGACCTCGTCTACGCCGACCTCGTTTCCGATGCCTCCCCGCACTGCGCGCCGGCGTCGCTGGATGCCGAAGACATGCTCTACATCCTCTATACGTCTGGCACGACGGGGAAACCCAAAGGGATCGTTCACACGACGGGCGGTTACCTCACCGGCGCGAGCTCGACGCATCACCTGATCTTCGATGTCAAACCCGAAGAAGACGTCTATTGGTGCGCCGCGGATATCGGGTGGGTCACGGGACACAGCTACATCGTCTACGGACCGCTGGCGAACGGATGCACGTCGATCCTCTACGAGGGGGCGCCGGACTACCCCGACAAGGATCGGTGGTGGTCGATCGTCGAGGAGTACGAGGTCTCGATCCTCTATACGGCTCCCACCGCGATCAGAACGTTCATGAAATGGGGGCCGGAGTATCCGGGCAAACACGACCTGTCTTCGTTGCGATTGTTGGGAAGCGTGGGCGAACCCATCAATCCGGAGGCATGGATCTGGTACCAGGAGTTCATAGGGTCCGGAAAGACTCCGGTCGTCGATACGTGGTGGCAGACCGAAACCGGACACATCGCGATCACGCCTCTTCCAGGGATCACGACGCTCAAGCCCGGGAGCGCCACGCGGCCGTATCCCGGAGTCTTTGCCGACGTCGTCGACGAGAACGGGCGATCGGTCGGTCGCGGCGGTGGTGGATACCTCGTTCTCACGCGACCCCTGCCCGGGATGTTCCGCACGATCTACGGCGACGACGAGCGCTACCGAGAGACGTACTTCTCGAAGTTCGGCGACGAGATCTATTTCCCCGGCGACGGAGCGAAACTCGACGAAGACGGGTACTTCTGGTTACTCGGTCGCGTCGACGACGTCATGAACGTCTCGGGCCATCGACTGTCTACCTACGAGGTCGAGTCCGCGCTGGTCGACCACCATGGTGTCGCAGAGGCCGCCGTGGTCGGCCGCCGTCATCCCCAACAGGGAGAGACGATCGTTGCCTTCGTGACACCGAAAGCGACGACGACCGGAGACGAAGCGTTGATGAGAGATCTCCGCGACCACGTCGCGCAGGTGATCGGCAAGATCGCGAGGCCGCAGGCGATCGTCTTCACGGACGACCTGCCGAAGACGCGGTCGGGAAAGATCATGAGGAGATTGCTGCGCGACGTGGCCGAGGGCCGCGACCTGGGCGACGTCACGACCCTCCAGAACGCGCCGATCCTGGACGAGATCAAGGCGAA
>JAHWJK010000086.1 GCA_019348445.1 Actinomycetota bacterium
GCCAGAAGGTCGTCGTGAGTGATCGGAGGGCCGTCCCTGTGCTCGAGAGCTTCCGCGGGAACGTGGACCAGAACGGGCATCACGCCGCCCGAGAGAAGCAGGCGCACGATGCGTTCGTCGGCCGGCTTCTCGACGAAATCCGTGCACGTTGGACACGAGAAACCGTAGGTGTTCGAGGTCTTGTTTCCACCGATGCGCAGCAGGATGTCCTCGGCCGTGAGATCGACCTCTCCGCAGGCGGGGCACGTTGCTTTGATGGTGGTCATAGCTAACCTTCCACGGTTCCTTGTTTGGCCTTCGGTCTTCTATCGGCCTCAGACCAGCCGGGTTTAGCCAAGTGCCCGAAATACGTACCGGTGACCGCCTATCACCGCTCAACCGGGCACATCTGCGGGTCGATTAATAGTCATGCCCGTATTCGCGCGCGCTCGCGCCAAGCTTCCGAAGTCCCCCGCTAAGTGGCGATCCGGACTGGAGGCAGCGCTCACCGTGAGCGATATCGCCGCGTCTGCTGCACCGCTCCCCGAAGCCGTTCAAGCGATGGTGCAAGCAGCAACGTCGATGCTGGGGGCGGAGCACTGCTCGATCATGTTGCTCGAGGACGACGGAGTCACGCTCGTTCTCGTCGCCTCGTACGGCCTCCCCACCGAAGTCGAGATCGGTCACACGCTGCGCGTGGGCGAGAGCATCGCGGGGCGCGTTCTCGTGACGGGCAAGCCGCTGCTCTTGGGCGAAGTCGACCATGACGCATTCGAGAACTTCGTTCCGAAGTCGCGGAGGATCTCGTCGAGCATCGTCGTTCCCTTGCGCGTCCACGGGCGCGCGATCGGCGTCTTGAGCCTGGCGACATCGGCGCCCGCGACGAGCTTCGACGAAGACGATCTGCGTCTCGGGCAGATGTTCGCCGACCAAGCCGCGGCGCTGATCTACCGAGCGAAACTCCACGAGGAGGCCGAGCATCGCTCGTCCGACCTGCTCGCTCTTGTCGAGGCGAGCAAGGGTTTGCTGGGGGCTCTCGACGTCGAGTCGTTGTTGCAAAGCGTCCTCGACGGAGGGACTCGCTTGGCAGGTTCATCAGAAGGTTTCGTTGCGCTGTTCGACAGTGACTCGGCGTCGATATCACGTGGTGTGTTCCGCGGCTTCGACAAGGAGCAGATCCGTTCGCTGCTCGACCACGACGAGGTCGTGCGCGCGATCGAAAACGTAGACATCGCGATCTTCCGTGCCGAGCGGGGCCTCGACTCACCGACAACAGCCGCGGTCGGCTTGCGTACCGGCGACGGAACGAGAGGCGTCCTCGTCCTCATGGCAGATCCCGAGCTGATCGACGATCGCCGGCACCTCCTCAAGGCTTTCGGCCAGCAATGCAACACCGCCATAGGGGCCGCCGAACTCCACACCGAGATGGAGCGGAAAGAGTCGGAGGTCTCTTCGATCATCCAGAGCATCCCGAATCCGATCATCTTGGTAGACGCCCACGGCAAGCTCGCCGGCATAAACCCGGCGGCAGAACAGATCTTTGGGATCTCGGGCTCGTTCAGCGGCGGGACGGAGATCACGGGAGCGCTGGGCAACGAGGAGGTGGAACGACTCCTCACGGGAAAAGGCGACCTCCAAACCGAGGTGATCGCAGGAAACCCTGCCCGGACTTACAAGGCGCGCGTCCGGGACGTCCGCGTACCGGGCGCACCGATGGGCCGCGTTCTAGTCATGGACGACGTCACGACCGAACGGGACGCTGCCCAAACGCAGCGCGACTTCGTCGCGATGATCGGACACGAGCTGCGCACACCGCTCACGATCATCAAAGGGTTCGCACGCACGATGCTGCGGCGCATCGGATCGGTTTCGAGCGACGACATCGGCGAGGCGCTGAGAACCATCGATGGACGGGCCAACCAGCTCGAACGATTGATAGAGGACTTGCTCTACGTCTCGAAGATCGAGACGCGAGAAGCGTCGTTGCGGATCGAGCAGGTCGACATCCAACAGCTCGCAGCGACGGTTGCGAAAGACATCATCGAGGATCACGTGGGTCGTGAGGTACTCCTCGACATCCCGCCGGGACTCGTGTGGGCGTGCGATGAAACGAAGGTCGGATTGATCCTGCGCCATCTGATCGACAACGGCCTGAAGTACTCGGACGCGCCTGCCCCGGTTGTCGTCCGAGCCTCGGACGAGGGCGACGAACTGCGCCTCGACGTCATCGACAAAGGCATCGGGATCGTGTCGTCGGACATCCCCGGGATCTTCGAGCGTTTCCGCCAGGTCGACGGCTCCGCGACCCGGTCGCATGGTGGAACCGGCGTCGGGCTCTACCTGTGCGCGCAACTCGCGCGGATGCACGACGGAGAGATCTGGGTCGATTCGACATGGGGCAAGGGGTCGAGCTTCGGCTTCTCGCTCCCCCGCCGAGCGATCACGAGCGACGTCGTGCGGATCACGTCGAGCGAGGACGCGGGTATCAACCGAGGCGCCTAAGCGCCTTTCATCTGCACCCAATGGTTCTCTCACGACCATTCCGTGCAAGAGAAACCCCCCTGTGAACTTTTCGGGATCTGAACCGGTCTTAATGGATATGCGGACCGGAATCGTGACCCTTCTCGCCGCCGTCCTCCTCGGGGTGACGCCGGCCGCGGCGGGCGGCGGTAACTGGATCGACTACGAGGATCAGTACAACGCGGTCGGGTCGTCGGTAAACATCGACGCGTACTTCGCCACCCGTAACGAGACCAAGGATCGGGCCGAGGCGCCGTACTACGTGTACCTCGAAAGAGTCACCGGCCCTGACTTCCATTGGGATCTACCCACCGTCGGCGATCCCAACGTGTATCGCATCGCCCCCGTCACGATCCATTGGACGGGCAACGCCAGCACGATGAGTGCCTCATTCGAGGTCCCCGACGTGCCGTATGGACGCTACGCGATGTCGATCTGCGATCTGGAATGCGAGCACACTCCCGGCGCCAGCTTGACGCCCGCCTATACGACTGGGTACTTCTCGATCGTCGGTACCGGCGCCGAGGCCGCGGCCCTGACAAAGGTCGATCGTCTCCAGAACCGCCTCGTGACGTCGCGCTATCGCGAACGCCGGGAAGATCGCAGGGCTGAGAAGAAATTCACCGCCGAGCTGGCGGCTCAAGCGACCGATGAAGACGAACTGCGCTCCGATCTCGACGCGACGCGGGAGAAACTGAACGCGGCTCGGGTGGCAGCCACTGCCGCTGTCGAGGAAAGAGATGCGGCCCGGATCGCAGTGGGCGTCGCGCTGGTTCTGTTCGTGCTGTTGCTCACCGGTGCCGCGCTTCGATCGCGGCGGCGAGGGCGCGGGCTCGCTGCTGGAGGCTCTCAGGTTCGGGATTCCGGCAGTCGCTCCCCAACTGCAGCATCAGGGTCGCCATCCACCGATCCCCGCCGGCGATCATGGTCACCTTCCGCCACCCGTCGTCCAGCTCGTACGAGTTCTCGACCGGGTAATAGTCCTCGAACCACCGAGCAGCCGCGGGAGAGATCTCGAGGGTGACGCTCGTCTCTCCTTCACCGGTAAAGGCTCCCTTGTAGCGTTCTGCATCGAAATCTTCGGGGACCTCGGCGGCATCGGACGTGATCTCCGCGACCTTCATCCGATCGAGCCGGAACATGCGTTCCTCGCCGCTCAGGCGGTCCCGCGCAACGAGGTACCAGCGTCCGAGTGCAGCGATCAGCCCCCACGGGTCGACCTCTCTCTCGGTCAGTTCCCCGCGGGTAGCCGACAGGTACTCCAGCCTGACGCGACGTTTCCGCGACAGTGCATCCCGCAGCGTAGCCAGATGCTGCACCGGTGCCGGCTCGAACCGGACGCCGATCCGAGCGGCGTCGCCATCGACGCCGAGTGCCTTTCCGAGCTTGTCGAGCGCGCTCTTCAGCGAGCCCGCGTTGGCGAGATCGGGCAGCTCGGCGAGGGCCGTGGCGCCCGCATACAGCGAGAGCGCCTCGCCGGGCGTCAGTCGCAACGGCGCCGAGAAGTAATCCGCCATGTCGATATAGATCCGGTCTTCGTCGATCGAGACGTCGATCAGGTCGCCGGGGCCGTAACCGGGCAGCCCGCACAAGAACACGAGGTTCAGATCGTCGATCACGTCGCGCTTCGCAACGCCAAAACGATGCGACAGCTCGGTGACGGAAACCCCCGGGTTCTGGATCGCGTACGGGAGCATCAGCAGGATGCGGCCGAGGCGCTGGCCGAGGCGACCGGCGGTCGACTGGTCGCTCACGCGCTCTCCAGGAACGGCGACAGATGCTGCACCAGGCGGGCCCGTGCTTCGGCGGGAGCGACGATCTCGACGTGTTCGCCGAGCCCGATCACCCACGAGATCAGAGCGTCCAGCCTTGCGACCTTCATCGTGACCGTGCGACCGCCGTCGGCGTCGGTTGTCGTAGGTAATCCCGCGAGGTTCTGGTCGGCCCACCACGCCAGCGAGGCGTCGAAATGAACCGTCACGTCGGTCGTCTCTTCGCCGATCTCCCACGGTTCGCCGCCGAGATGGCTGGCTGCGTCGAAGGATTCGGGGATCGTGTACGACTCTCCGGTGGGACGAACGTCGCCGGCGATCCGCGACACCTTGAACGAGCGGACCGCATCGCGCGACACATCGCGGCCGACCACGTACCAGTTCCCGGTCCGATGCACCAATCCGTAGGGCTCGACGTAGCGGACCGACGTCGAACCTTCTGCAGTCGAATAGTCGAAAGACACGGCCGCGCGGTCGAGCAACGCTCCGTAGAGGCTCCCTAACAACGGTTGTTCGGTTGCCATATCGGCACCCCACACGACGCGGGGGCCGTTCCATTCCGTGTTCGGTGCGTCGACCGAAAGCTTCATCAGGCCCGACTCGGCCACCCGCTGTCCTCCGAGAACCGCACTCGCGGTCAGCCGCAACGCGGCGAGCTCGTCCGGTTCCAGGTCGAGCTCCGGGAGGTAGTACTTGTCCTTCGGGATGATGTAGCCGTCGACGTCGGCACCGGGCACCGGCCTCACTTCCAGCGGGATCCCCATCGTTCGCAGCGCTTCCTTGTCGCGCTCGAACGAACGCCGGAACGCGTCGTGGTTCGGCTGGTCGTATCCGGCGATCTTCTGACGGATATCTTCCGCCGACATCGGCCGCTCGGTATCGAGCAACGCCGCTATCAGGTTGATGAGTCGCTCGATGCGTCTCATGTCGCAGGGCGTCCCTTGCTCGCGTCGGCAGCAACCGATCCGGCCGCGGCCGCCGCGAGGAACAGCTCGGGCGCGTCCCGCATCCGATTGCCCATGGAAGAAGGTTCGATGTCCGCGTCGTAAAGGACCTCGAGGCCCTCGCGTCCGGAAGCGATGACGAGATCGTGCTTCATCGCGACGCCCGATTCCTCGAGCTGCGACTGGATCATCGCCTCCCGTTCCAACCCGGTGAGGTCGGGCACGACGACCGTCGCGCGCCGGCTCGACGCGATCGTGAGAGCCGTTATGGAGTGGTGGCTAACGCCTCGATGCCGCTCTCGCTCGTCGTGGAACGCGATCCGCAGAGCCGCGACCGGACGCCCTTTGAGCGCAGTCACCGCGTCGAGGATCTGGCCCTGCTCGATGGCGCTGAAGCCCAGCGGCGTGCCGGTGCCGACGACCCCGGGCCCCATCGCTGCGATGACCACATCGCAGATCTCGCCGTGCCTCAACGCGGCAAGTCCGCTGAAGACGTTCACGGCTTCGAGATCGCCTCCGAATGCGTGACCGACGGTGCACGTCACGTCGACCAGGTCTTTCTTGCACAATTCAGTCGCGAGCTCGCTCCATGCGAGTGGGAGCGCGGCGCCGTCCGTCATCAGATAGCCGATGCGCGCGTCGGGCCGGGCCGACCGGATCCCTGCGGCGACTGCCGCCACCTGCGAATGGAGGCCGCACGTCACCACGGTCATCCCGTCGATCGCCTTCACGTCGCACAGAGCGTCGTGGTACGGACCTTCGGGTGCTTCTGCTGCGAGGACGGTGGTCTGCCACGGCGTGTATCGCATCTTCACTATGTGTCCGTCGCCCGGTGGGGGCACCTCGTCAGAGCTGACGTTCCAGAGGATGAATGCAACGCCGCCGGTACCGAGGCCGAGCTCGATCCCGGTGGTGTTCACGATGACTTCATCGCCGTCGGCAACCGGGCCGAGCATGTGCGGGAACCCGACCGCCGACAACTCCCCGATCTCCGTCTCGACGAGGGCACGGATGATGCGGTCGGTCGTCTCTATGACGGCCGCGACGCGCGCTCTTCTGAAGGCAGCCACTAAAGAGAGGCTATGAGCTTCGCGACGCGCTCGTCGACGCTGCGGAACGGGTCTTTGCACAGGACCGTTCGCTGTGCTTGGTCGTTCAATTTGAGGTGCACCCAGTCGACCGTGAAGTCGCGACGCTTGCGCTTCGCGGCCCGGATGAACTCGCCGCGCAGCTTGGCGCGGGTGGTCTGCGGCGGCTCTTGCGTCGCGGTTTCGATGTCCTGCTCGTCGCACATCCGTTCGGCCATGCCTCTGCGTTCGAGCAGGTAGTACAGCCCGCGCTTCCGGTTGACGTCGTGGTACGTCAGATCCATCAACGCGATGCGAGGGTGCGCAAGCGAGATGTTGTGTTTCGCGCGGTAGTTCTCGACGAGCTGCCGCTTCGCGATCCAGTCCACCTGCCGCGACAATGCGTCCTGGTCGTGCTCGAGGTTGTGGATCGCGTGCTCCCACATGCCCGCGATCTCTTTCATCACGTGGTCGTCCCGTTGATCGACCCACCGCAGCGCCTTGTCGAGATACTCCTTCTGCATGTCGAGAGCGCTCGCTTCGCGCCCGTTCGCCAGCCGCACGCGTCTCTTGCACGTGGTGTCGTGAGATATCTCCCGGATCGCGCGGATCGGGTTCTCGAGAGTCATGTCCCGGACCTGCACTCCCTCTTCGAGCATCCGTAACAACAGAGCGGTGCTGCCGACCTTGAGGTATGACGCCCATTCGTTCATGTTCGAGTCGCCGACGATCACGTGAAGACGCCGGTACTTCTCGGCATC
>JAHWJK010000087.1 GCA_019348445.1 Actinomycetota bacterium
TGCGCGGTAGCGGCGCCCGATGGCCCGCCGCCGACGACGGCGACGTCGAATTCGGTGGCCACGAGATCTCCCTTCCTGCGGCCTCAGCCACGGCCGACGACGCTTGTGAAAAATTTCACGAGCGCGCTGCCCATCCTAAGCGTTGATGCCTCCTGCCGAAGCGGGACCGTCTCGACCCGCCCGGTTCATTCGACCGTGACGGTTCCGTTCATGCCGGGGTGAACGTCGCACTGGAAGTAGTAGTCGCCCGCTTCCATCGCCGGCACCGAATAGGTGATCGTCTGGCCTCCCGGGATCTCTTCGCCGACGAAGATGTCGGGGCCGCCCTCGGATTCGTAGATCGCGACGTTGTGCGGGACCGAGGGCGCGTCGTTGTTGGCGAACTCCAGCTCGGTCTCCTCGTCGGCCGGGAACTCGAGCGTGTCGGTGTTGAACTCGAGGTTCTCCGCGGTGATCGACAGCCCGCCGCCTTCACCACCCTCGTCGCCCGCCGGCGCCTCCGCCGCAGCCTCCTCGCCTCTCAGGTTGTCTTCGGAACCCACGAGGAACGCGACCGCGACCAGCGGGATGAGCACATAGAGCAACAGCATCATCGGGGACGTACGCGAGCGCGCCGCCTCGGCTGCGGCGACCTGCGGGACCCCGGTCGCGACGACTTCATCGATCAGCTTGCGGCGTCGGTGGACCGCCTGCTGTGCATCGAGCTGCACGTCGGTCGTCACCGAATCCTCGGGGCGCAACCGGTTGCCGGTCGGCGTGCCGTGCGTGACGCCTGACGGGCGCGTTTCGGTGCCGGTAGCCGCGGCCGCAGCAACCGGCTGCGGCGCGGTGGCCGCGGGTTGCTCGGGCGGCACGTCCGGCACGGGACGCGCTTCTTCTTGACCTATGTCCGGAGGCTGCGGTGCGGGTGCCGGTTCCGCGGGGGGCGGAGCGGCTTCCTCGACCGGCGCCTCGGCGGCCGCCGTCTCCTCTTCGACCGCATCCTGGTCGGCCTCGGCCGCCGGCGCGGCCCCGTCGCCACCTTCGAGATGAGGCTGCGCCCCCGGCCACCACTTCGGTTCCTTCGGATGGGGCGATCCGTGTTCCGCGCGAGCGCGTGCTGCTTTCGCGCGCCCCTCGGCGACCGCTCCGGTTACGCCTTTGCCTTGTTCCTCGGCGAGGACTTCTTGATAGAGAGCTTCGGGATCGGCTGCCACAGGTTCTCCCGCGTCGTGGTGTCGAGATGTGAAGCCAAATCTACCCGGCGCGAGGCCGCGCCTTCGTGGCACAAGTGCACGAGCTTCAGCGGTCGCGTGCCACCACGACCGAGACGAGCTCATGTAATGCCGCTTCCGCCTCCGCGTCGATACCCGGTCCGAGCGCGTTCTCCGCGTTCAAGCGCAGTTCGAGAACGAGCGCCTCGACTGCGTCGCGCGCGCCCGACGATCCGACGAGGTCGCGAAGTCTCATGATCTCCTCGGCGGTCAGGTCGTCGGCCCCCCAGCGATCACGGAAGAACGAGAGATCGTCCCCCTCGAGCGCGGCCACCGTCTTCACGAACAGGAGGTTGCGCTTGCCCTCGCGGATATCGGAGTCGACGGGTTTTCCGGTCACGGCCGGGTCGCCGAAGATGCCGAGCAAGTCGTCTTTCAGCTGAAACGCCTCGCCAAGGGGCTCGCCGAAGCGCGCGAGCATCTCCTGCGTCTCCGGTGGGACTTCGCCGAGACTGGCGCCTACGAGCAACGGCTCCATCACCGAGTAACGACCCGACTTGAGCACCGCGATCCGTCGTGCCCGGTTCTCGTCGACCATGCCATCGACCGTGCGCAGGTCGAGTAACTGTCCCGCGATGACTTCCCGCCGCATCCGTGAATACACGCCGAACGCGGCACGCGCCGGGCCGGTGGCGAACTCGGCGCTCATCAGCAGATCGTCGGCAAGAACGAGAGCCAGATCGCCCGCGAGGATCGCCGTCGACACATCGTGCGCAGCATGAACGGTCGGATGGCCTCGTCGCTCGCGCGTGCCATCCATGACGTCGTCGTGGATCAGCGCAAACGTGTGCAGCAGCTCCAAAGCCGCGGCCGCGGTCACGATGTGGCGATCGTGGGGCCGCCCCGCCGATCGATAACCCCAATACGCGAACAGCGGCCTGATCCGTTTGCCTCCCGCGCGAACCATCCGCTCGATCTCGTCGAAGAGAACCCTCGACTCGTCTAGCTCCGCTCGGCGAGCACCGAGGAAGTCCAGCAGGACGCCGTCGATATCCTGTCGCAGTTCCTCGAACCGAGGGTCGAAACGCGTCATGCGCCGACCTTACGAGCGCGCCCGGGGCATTACCATCGACGAACCGTGAGAGCTTTCAAACCCCTTGCCATCGCGTCGACGATCGCTACGTTCGTGCTGATCTCGATAGGCGGTTTGGTGCGTGCGACGAAATCCGGGCTCGGCTGCGGCGACGACTGGCCCCACTGTTCGGGCGAAGTCCTGCCGCCGCTCCAGGACCCCAACCAGATCATCGAGTTCTCCCACCGCGCCGCTGCCGGCATCGTCGGGTTCATGATCCTGGGAGTCGCCGTCCTCGCCTACAAGCACTATCGCCACGACCGAGCCGTCCTGTGGCCGAGCGTCGCTGCCCTCGCGCTCGTGATCTTCCAGGCGCTCCTAGGAATGGTGGTCGTCAAGACTCACCTCGCCGCCATGATGGTCGTGGTCCACCTGGCCGCGGCGCTGTCGCTGTTGGCCCTGCTCGTCTACCTCTCGGCCACGGTGACGTCGTCCCCAGGCCGCGGCGGCGACGCAAGACTTAGTAGCCGCGCAGTGGTCGCGGCGGGCTCGGTCTTCGTTCTCTTGTTGGTCGGGTCTTACGTCTCCGGAGCGGATGCGGGCTATGCGTTCGCGGACTGGCCACTGATGGACGGCAAGATCGTCCCGAACCTCGCAGTCGAAGCGAAAGCGATCCACTTCCTACATCGTGCACTCGCCGCGTTCGTCGGCATCATCGTCTTCGCGGTCGCCTTCGAGATCATCAAACGCGGCGATGCCCGCGCTCGCCGATACGCGCATGCGGCGGTGGGTCTTTTCGCGGTCGAGATAGCGATCGGTGCCGTGAATGTGTGGACGCGGCTTAACGCAGCGGCCGTGACGGCTCATCTAGCCGTGGGTGCGGCCATCTGGGCGAGCCTCGTCGCGGCATCGTTCGTGACGAGTCCTGCCATGGCCCGCTCGGCGCGGGCTCCGTTGCACAACAGGGCGCCCGTAGTGGAAGCTTCCGGACCATGAAGCAACTCGTCACGGACTCGTCGGGCGCGGTCAGCGTAGAGGAAACCCCTCGCCCTGCGACCGAAGCTGTCGTTGATGCGACGTTCTGGGAAAGGCTCGCCGCGTACGTATCCCTCACGAAACCGCGCATCATCGAGCTTCTGCTCGTGACGACGGTTCCTTCGATGATCGTGGCCGCTCGGGGCTTCCCGCGGATGTCGCTCGTTCTGTGGACGTTGCTAGGCGGAACGTTGTCTGCGGGCGGCGCGAACGCGATCAATTGCTTCATCGACCGAGACATCGACGAAGTGATGCCCCGGACGCGCAAGCGGCCCCTGCCGCAGCACCGGATCAAGCCGTTCAACGCGCTCGTTTTCGGCGTCGTGCTCGGCGTGATCGCGTTCTTCCAGCTGTGGGCGACCGTGAACCTGACCGCTGCCGCGCTCGCTCTCGCTGCCTTGCTGTTCTATGTCTTCGTCTACACGATCGGCATGAAACGGTCGACGCCACAGAACATCGTCATCGGCGGAGCTGCAGGAGCTGCTCCGGCGTTGGTCGGGTGGGCCGCGGTCACCGGAACGATCGACTTACCGGCGATCGTTCTCTTCGGGATCATCTTCTACTGGACACCGCCGCATTTCTGGGCGCTCTCTATGCGGTACGAGAAGGACTACGCCGCCGCCGGGGTCCCGATGATGCCGGTCGTCTACGGACGCGAGGAAACGACTCGGCACATGGTGCTCTACTGCCTCTTGTTGACCGCGGTCTGCCTCGCGTTCTTCTCGGTCGCACAGATGGGGGTGATCTACCTAGCCTCCGCGATCGTCCTCAACGCACTCTTTACCGGCTGGGCGATCAGGCTCCACCGGAATCCGTCGACGCGGCGTGCGTGGGGCATGTTCAGGTTCTCGATCTACTACCTCGCGCTGCTGTTCCTGGCGATGGCAGTAGATCAACTCGTGACTACGTTCTAGTAGGTCGGAGGTAGCCGAGAAGCGCCTCGAGGTCGTCGACCGTGCAATAGAGGCACTCCCTCCACGGGTTGGTCGATGGGTATGAGAAGTAGATCCCGTCGATGACGCCCGCGACCCTTCGGATCGCATCGTTCATCGTCGAGGGATCGGTGTCTAGAAACGAGACCTGGGATACGACTTCGATTTCTGGATTTGCGTCGGTGACGAAGGCGGCGAGGTCGAAGACCGTCTCCTCGTAGCGCGCTACGCCCCCGCTCCTACGGCAGCGGTCGCTCAGAAGACGTTGCGCCTGGAAGTCGACGAGGTCGATCGCGCGCCACGGGACCGACCGGTATACGCCTTTGTCTAGATCGACCTCGCAGGTGTCGGGATCGAGACCGAAGAACGGCTCTGCGCCGGGGGCGATCGCGAAACGATGACATCCGGTCGCCCGCACGAGCCGTGCCGCTTTTCGGATCGAAGCGACCAGATCGTCCATCTCCTCGGGCGGCGTCCACGCAGTGCGAAACTCGGGGTCGTAGACGATCGTGCCGGGTGTCCCCCGCCCGCAGCCGCGTCGGGTCCAATAGCGGACGCCGTGTTCGCCTTTCCATTCCACGCGAAGGGTCGTTGGCAACGCATACCGAAGACGACGCGCCACCCGTATGCCCGACGGGATCGAATCGATCCGAACGTAGTCGCGGTTCGTGAGAAATCGCTTGAACGTCGCCGGAGCGTCTCGCGGCGCGTTAGCCGAATACATGATGAACAAGTCGCTGACGACCCGGCCGCGGACCTCGTCGGCCGGGTTTGAGTCCCTACGAACGGCGGGATCCTCACTGCAGGCCGCGAGAGTCGCGACGGCGAGACCGAATGCGACGAAGAACACCGCATTCTTTTTGAGCCGGCACGCCTGAATAGGGGGCGGATGTTTAGAAAGAACGGTTATTCGACGGTGACGGTGCCGTTCATGCCGGGGTGGACGTCGCACTGGAAGTAGTACTTACCCTTCTTCAGGGGATCGATGGCATAGGTGATTGATTGGCCCCCCGGGATGACCTCGCCGATGAAGAGCTCGTCCCCGCCTTGCTCTTCGTAGATCGCGACGTTGTGCGGGACCGAGGTGGCGTCTTCGTTCGCGAACTCGAGTTCCGCTTCCTCGCCGGCGGGCAAGGTGATCGTGTCGGAGCTGAATTCGAGGTTCTGTGCCGAGATGCTCAGACCGCCGCCTCCCCCCTCCCCTTCCGCAGCCGCGTGGGCACCGGACTCCTCGGCCGCCGCATGCGTGTCGCCTCCAAGGTTCATCTGTGCGAGGACGAAGCCGATCAGGATCGGGTACGTGAAGACGATGAGGAGCTCGACCCACGAGCTCTTCGCCGTTTCGGGTCTGTTCGCGATGACGGCAGCGGCGATCAGAACGTTCATCGCGACCGCTATCGCGATGATCACCGCAGCCTCCTTGGGAACGGAGAGCAGGATCCGCGACATACCGATCGTCACAGCCGCGATGACCACCAAGGCTGCGATCGGGATCGCGAACGGAAGCGGGACGCGGAACCTGACCTCTTCCGACAGTGGTTGGTGGCTCATGTTCTCCTCATGTCCAAAGCGTGAAGTTCAGCCTCGAAGTCTTCCCATGTGAGCTCTTCGTGCTGCGCCCTCTCCTCTTTCGCGCTCCACCTGAAGAAGAGGATCGCGATGGCGAGCCACAGTAGCAAACCGCCACCAAGCTTCATGATCAATCCCGCAACGCGCAGATCCGTCACGACATCCATGCCCCACAACCGAGGGAAGCTCTCGTATGCGGAGTAGATCGGTGTCGATGCGAACGTCAGGAACGACGCGGGCACCGTCGGGACGACGGATTGGAGGAACAGGTACAGCATCTTCGCCGGCTCCGACAGTCGTGCGAGCTCCGGTAACGGGGCGATGACCGGCCACCACATCATCGCGGCGGTCGAGAACACGACGAGATGTACGACGAAGTGCACCGGCTCGGACGTCACGCTCAGGTTCACGACCGCGGGCCAGTGCGTGATCACGATCACCGCATTGAAGGCAACGAGCGCAACGACCGGCCTCGTCAGGAATCGCACCGACGTCCACGCCCACTTCGGCTCGAGCACCTTCCGTAGGAGCCACTTCGGGAGTCCCATCAGCAAGAACGGCGGGGCCACCAGCGTGAACAGCGTGTGCTGGACCATGTGCATGCTGAACAGGTAGTCCTCCGATAGCTCGTGCAACGGGAAATCGGCTCCGACCCATAACAACGCGAGACCGACGTAGAAGGACACGATCTGCTTCGTCGTTGCCGCCGGTCGATCCGCGACTCGGTTCGTGGCACCCCACTTCGTCACCGCGACGTAGTACGCGAGCCCTATCGCGCCGAGAACGATCCATACGTCGTAGTGCGGGTGCCAGTCGGCGAGCCCGAACGTTGCTTCGTTCACCAGTGGACTAGGCCGAGGTTGCCGGAGCAGCTCCGCCGGACGTAAAGAAGTACACGAGCACGACGGCGAAGATCGCGAGGGCGAGCACGATGCCGGTGATGAAGAAACGCCTGAAGATCGGTGAGTCGAACTTCAGATGCATGAAGTACGCGCCGACCATCACGAACTTGATCAGCGCGAAGATCAGCAAGGACGTAATCAATAAACCGTGGCGATCTGCCACCGCGGGGATGTAGTAGATCGCGACCTCGATCGCCGTCACGATCGCGAGGATGACCGCGACCCACACGTACTTCCGCGGGCTCGGATGGCCGTGGAGCTCGTGCTCTTCTCTCGGCGCTTCGGCCGTGGG
>JAHWJK010000014.1:0-14451 GCA_019348445.1 Actinomycetota bacterium
AGAAGTGAGCGGAGTCTCCGCAGGCGCAACTGCCCTTCGCGTTCGGGTTGTTGATCGTGAAGCCCGACTGCTCGAGCGTGTCGAGGTAGTCGATCTCGGCTCCGCGCAGGTACGGCGCGCTCATCTTGTCCATGCGGATCTCGACGCCGTGGATCGTCTCGGTGACATCTCCGTCGAGCTTGCGGTCGTCGAAGTACAGCGCATAGCGCAGCCCCGCACAGCCGCCCGGCTGAACGGCGACTCGCAGCGCGTATTCCTTGCCCTCGTGCTCCTCGGGCGCCGCCGAGATCTCCCGGGTCAGGAGCTCCTGAACCTTGCTCGCGGCCGTCTCCGACAGGCCCACGGTCTGGGTCTCGGTCGTCACGTTCTCGGCTGTGGTCGACAAAGGGTCCTCCTTATAAGTGCACCAGCTGGTGCGATCTTCCGATTATAGGAAACGTCAGTGGACTAATCGCCATTCCACTAACAAGAGGAGCCCCGCGGCGACTACGGCTCCGACCGCCAGCGCTCGCGCCGATCGAGGCATCGGAGCGTCGAACAGCACCGGCCACAGCACGAGCAGGGCAAGCGAGGCCGCGCCGAGGATCGTCGCGGCGAGGATCGAGATGTGGAGAGCTTCGTGCACCGATCAGTGCGATGTGGTCGACGCGAACGTGAACTCGCCGACGTGGAGAGCCGGCGCGACGGCCGATCCGAACGAGCCATACTCGGGTGCGAACCCCGCGACGTCCGACCCGACGCCTCTGGTCGATGCCAGTGCGTCCAAAACGCTGTGGGCGAAGCGAAAGTTATGGACTGGTTCTGCCACCTCTCCACTCCGGATCCGAAACGTGCCGTCACGTGTCATCCCCGTCAGCAGTGTGGTGGGTCGTTCCAGCACGTTCACGTAATGGAACCGAGTGACTAGGAACCCGTCCGCGACCGACGAGATCATCTCCTCGACCTTCATAGTGCCGGGCTCAAGGACCGGATTCGACGCGTACGGTCCATATTCGCTCGACCCGGAGTAGTGACCGGTCGGATCGACGTTCAACTTGCGAGCCGTGCGGAGATCGGTAACGGGTCCCTTCGCGACTCCACCCTCGATGACCGCAACCCGTTTCTTCGGAACGCCTTCTAGGTCGAAGCCGAGGCCAACCGACTCCGGATGGAAAACATCATCGGCGACCGTGACCCCATCGGCGGCGACTTTCTCTCCGGCACGCGAGGCGAGGAAGCTCTCGCCTTCGATCACCTGTTTCGCGCCCATCCCGACGTACGCAAGGTAGTCGAGCAACACTCCGACGGCAGCCGGCTCGAGGACCACTTCGTAGGTCCCCGGCTTGCCATCGCGCGCCCCGCGGCCGCGTTCGGCTTTCTCTGCCGCGCGTCTTGCCACGGCTTCCACGTCGACACGATCGAAGTCGTGCGACGACGCATCGCCCCAACCAGTCGATTCACCGTTGTCGACCAAACACGTCGTAACGCAGCGTGTGTATGCATCGAAGCAGTCGATGCCCAGAGATGACACGACGCCGTAGGCGTGGGCACTCGTCTCGAAGATCCCTGCAGCATTAGTCGCTTGCGACGCGGCGAGGATCTCGCGGACCTTCACCGCCCGATCTGAAGGGGTCCGCACCGCGGTCGCTTCGTCCCACCGAAATACCGGATCTGCCTTTCCCACGTCCGACGGATCCGGGAGACCCGGGAATTCGGCATCGGGTCGCGACGCGCGTGCTGCCTCGATAGCGCGCTCGGCCGCACGCGCAAGGGAATCGGGCGTGAGTTGTGTCGTTGATGCCGTGGCGACTCGATCGCCGACCACCACGCGGACGTAGGCGCGGGTTTCGTTACGGACGGTGTTCTGGATGATCTGCGACACCGCATATCTCGTCAGCCCGGTGGCAGACGCTGCGACCACGACCTCTACGGCGTCGGCACCCGGAATCTCGAGCGCTTGCGCCGAGGCGCGCTTGACGTCCTCCTTCGTAACCGGAAGCCCGGCCCCCGGTTCGGTCACTGCGCCACGCCGACCGTCACGTTGCGGAAGCGCGCCGGCGACGTCCCGTGTCCGACGCGCATGGTTTGCCCGGGCTGACCCTTCCCGCAGTTGGGTGTTCCCCAGACCTTCCATGCTTCCGGGCCGGCCACGGCGTCGCAGGAACCCCAGAACTCGGGAGTTATCCCCGTGTAGCGCGGATCTTTCAGCATGCGACCGAGCTTCCCGTCTTTGATCTCCCAGGCGATCTCGCACCCGAACTGGAAGTTCTTCCGCTTGTCGTCGATGGACCATGACTTGTTCGTCGCCATGTAGATGCCGTCGTCGACGTCGGAGATCAGGTCGTCGAGTGAACCCGCTCCCGGAAGCAAGTTGATGTTCGTCATGCGGATCAGGGGGAAGTTCTCCCACCCCTCGGCGCGCATCGTGCCGTTGGACCGCGACGCGCCCACCGCGGCGGCGGTCTCTCGCGAGGTCTGGAACCCCACGAGGATGCCGTTGCGGATGAGCTCGACCCGTTGCGCCTCGACGCCCTCGTCGTCGTAACCGAACGACCCGATGCCTCCCGCGATGGTTGCGTCGGCCGTGATGTTGACGTGCTCCGATCCGTAGCGCAGGTCGCCCGCGTCGCGGATCCCCACGAACGACGTTCCGGCGAAAGCCGCTTCCATCCCGAGCACACGGTCGAGCTCGGTTGGGTGACCCACCGATTCGTGCACCTGCAACATCACTTGGTGTCCGTCGAGGACCAACGTCGTGGTTGTGGACGGACACGACGGCGCGCTCAGCAGGGCGACGGCTTCCTCGGCCGTGCGCTGTGCGTTTCCGGGGAGGTCCATCTCCTCGATCAGCTCGTATCCCGCCGACGCGAAGTGTCCTCGGAACGAACCGGGATACGACCTCGTCTGCACCTCGGTTCCGTCGACGGCCAGGGCTTCCAATCCACCCGCCGTGTGAACGATGTCTTGCGCGATGTCGGCGCCGTCGGAGGACACGAACCAGGACTCCTGGCGGAGGAGGTCCATGGTGCCTCGTGCAACCCGGATGCCCGGAACGTTCGACATCTGCTCCGTCGCAGAAAGGAGCAACCCCACTTTGTCCTCGAGAGCGACGGAGAACGGGTCTTTCTCGAACGGAGACCGCCACGTCGCGATATGCGGTGGCTCCTCGACCAACTCGACGGGCCTGGCGATCGCGGTCGCACTCGCCCGCGCTACTTCGAGGGCCGTTGCGGCTATGCGATCGGGTTCACGGTCATCGAGCCGTGCCGAGCATGCGAAGCCCCACGCGCCGTCGACCAGGACGCGAACGCCGAAACCCGACGAGTGGACCCGGTCGAGGGCTTCGACGGTGTCGTCCCGAACTGACAGCGCTTCGCTGGCGGTGTCCACCCCGCGCACGTCCGCGTACGACGCACCCCCGGCAACCGCCGAATCGAGAGCCTTGATGACGAGGTCTTTCACGGGGGCCGAGGTTAACCGTCCCGGCCCCCGCTACGGCCTCACTTCACATAGAAGCTTCCGCGCATCCACGCGTGGAGGCGGCAGTAGTACGAGTAGTAGCCCTTGTCGAGTTTCGACGTATCCAGCTCGTAGCGCGGTTCGTCGTTCGCGCTGACGTACGTCTCTTGGTACATGTAGCCGATCGCGCCCGACTCGATCACCCCGTCGGCGAACGGGTAGTTCACGGTGTACGGGCCGTTGCAAGGCGCCTTGCACGACGTGACGCTGTGGCGGACCGCACCGGCTGCGTAATCCTCGTTGATGAAAGTCAGCGTCTCGCCTTTCCGGACGACCGGCGGCCCGAAAGGCGTCCCTTCCTGTCCGAGGTTCCCGGGCCAATAGCCGTGGCCGGCGATGTGAACGACGTTCGTCTCGGGCCCCGGCTTCGGAAGGGGGCCGGGCTTGTTGCATTTCGTGCAGGTCGGCATCGGGTGATGGCTTTGCCACTTCTGGTTCGGGATCGTGCGTGCGATCTCGTCCCTCGATGCATTCGGGTCGTTCAGGAGCTCCGCCTTGCACGCCTCGGCGCGACCCGTCTTCTCCGAGGTGTCGATGTACATCCCGAAGTAGCTCATCGCATCGGGGTACGCATAGGGACGTGCGTCGTAGACCCCGTTTAGCACGAGGCGATCACCCTTACGGACGTGTAGACGCCATCCCGGTTGCGCGAGACCCATCTGGAACTCTTCGGACGGGAACACACCTCCGCGCGTGATCGTGCGGCTGTATGCAGCCGTCGTTCCCGGGAACCGGTCGCCGTCTTCGGGACACGGATCGTTCTTGCGGCCCATGTTCGACAGGACGACGCCTTTCGATCCGGGATGAGCGTGGCCTGCACCGATCACGACGGTTCCGTTCCACGGAACCTTCCACACTTGCCCGACACCGGGAACGACCTTGCACGATGGGGTCGGGTTGCAGTAGTTGGAATGGGGGCCGATGTTCTTCTTCGTCGTCGACATCGGGTAATCGAAGATGTCGCCCGTACGCGGGACGTTGAACGTCGAGCCGATCAGAACCGGCTTGAGGTTGTGGTAGTCGCGCCCGGTCTCTTTTTCGATCTGGTCGTGCGTTCCGTAGACGAACTGGATGCGCACCCTGATGTACACGACGTGCGGCTGCGCGGTCTTGTTGTGCAGCATCGAAAGGAACGACAGTCGGTCGCCACGGCCGACCTTGATGCCATAACGAAGCCCCTTGTCGTAGTCGGGATGCATCCGCGCCGACGGATTGATGCTTCCTTGCGTCCGCTCTTCACCGGTTCCGTAGAACCAGCGGTGGCCTCCGTGTGAGTCCGGATCGAGCCAGAACCAATGCGCGTGATGGATGTGGATGTCGTGCGACGACGCCTGGGTGCCGTCCGGATAAACCACCTGCGGGATGAACCCGACCGCGTAACCGTCGGCTCCCGCGATCTCGGCATCGATGCGCGTCAGATCGGAACCCGGGTGGATCGTGTACGGACCGTAATCGAGGGTGATCCACTTCTGCGTCCCCGGCTCACGCGGTATCCATGCCTTCGCGCGATTCGCCGGGCTCGGCGGGTCTTGGAGGAAGCGGAGGTCGTCGGGAGCATCGGCGCCCGCGAAACCGCCCATGCCGTCGAGCGTCACGAGCTGCTGTGCGGGCTCGCCTTGGGCGAGCGCCGGGAGCATCGTGACGGCAGCCATCAGCCCGGCAAACAGAGAGAGGAATAGTCGTCGCATGTCGCCCCCTTGGAGGTGCCTCCCACGAACGTGGTCTGCCCGGGACTTCGCTCCGGAACCGGGCGATTCCTCCCACAGCGGACCAACCACTTCCGGTTTACCCGCCCGGCGAGGGGACTAATCAGGCCAGGTTCGACGACCTCGGATACGCGATGGCGGGGTCGGTGATCACGTTCACGAGGGTCGGCTCCCCCGAGTCGAACGCCCGTTTCAAGGCAGGGCTTAGGTCGTCGGGATCGGTGACGAGCTCGCCGCGGCCCCCGAACGCTTCCATCATCTGGTCGTAGCGCAGCTCCGGCTGGAGGTCCGCCGCGACGTCGTAGCCGTAAAGCGCTCTCATCGGGTGCTTCTCGAGCCCCCAGATGCCGTTGTTGCCGACGACGGCTACGACCGGAAGCTTGTGCCGCACGAAGCTCTCGAGCTCTCCCGCCGAGAATCCGACGGCCCCGTCGCCGTAGAGGATCACGACCTGTCGACCCGGATGCGCCAACCGCGCCGCCAGCGCGTAGCCCGGCCCCACGCCGAGACATCCGAACGGGCCCGGATCGAGCCAGCAACCACCTTCGTAAGAAGGAACCTCGCGGCCCGCATACGAGACGAAGTCGCCGCCGTCACAGACGACGACCGCGTCGCGCTCCAGCAACGGAACCAGATCGCCGTAGACGCGCATCGGGTGGATCGGGGTTTGTGACGAACGCAGCTCTGCCTGAGCGGCGTCGCGTTTGTCATCCTCGACTTGTCGTAGCGACTCGATCCACGCTTTCGTATCGGGCGGGCTCTGGATGTCGTCCGCGATCGCGGCAAGCGTCACGTTCAAGGGAGCATCCTCGGAGGCGGCGAGTTCGACATGTTGCGCGATCGGGTTGTTCAGATGCACGACCTTCGCGGTCCCGAATTGCCCGAAGCCGAGACGGAAGTCGAGCGGCGTTCCCGCAACGATCACGAGATCCGCGTTCTTGAACGCGGTCGACCGCGCCCGCGAGAACGCAAGCCGGTGATCCGCCGGGATGCACCCGCGCCCCTGTCCGTTCGTGAACACCGGGATCTCGGCGGCTTCGACGAGGCGGAGGAGGTCGTCTTCGGCGCGATCGAGCCACACGTTCGAACCGGCCACGATCACGGGCCGTTCCGAGCTTTCGATCAGCTCCTGCACGGTCGGTTGGGTTGCGCTCGCCTCGCGTGCACCCGGTCCGACGACGTTGAAAGATCCCTCAGCCGGCGGCACTTCGATGTCGGCGTTGTTGAACAGCACGTCGAGGGGGAAGTCGAGGAAGCGGGGGCCGCGCGGTGGTTTCAAGGCTTCTAGAGCCGCGGCAACGACTTCGGTCGCGATCGCGGCCGTGTCCGTGACGGTTCGGGCCGGTGCGAGCGGGTCGACGAACGGCACGTGATCGAGCTCCTGCAGTGACCCCTGCCCCCATCTGAACGCGGGGGCGCGCCCGCCGAGGACCAGGACCGGCGCGGCGTTGAACATCGCCTGTGCTATCGGGCTCATCGAGTTCGTAACGCCGGGACCGGCCGTCACTGCGGCGACACCGAGCGACCGTGTCAAGCGCGCCCAGGCTTCCGCGGCGAACACCGCGTTCTGCTCGTGACGGACGTCGACGATGCGGATGTCGTCCTGCTTACAGCCGTCGAAGATCGGAAAGATATGACCGCCGCTGAGCGTGAACAGGTGGTCCACGCCGAACGCCTTGAGCGCGTGCGTGACCGCGAGCCCACCATGTCCCTGTTCGGCCATGCGCGGGAGCCTATTCCGTCCGCTTTCTTCTGTAAGTCGCCCCGTGGGGCGCACGCCCCGTGCAGATTAGTTCGGTTATTCGCCGTCGGAGACGGTGCGCATCGGCCCGGTGTCGCCGCTGGCCGCGGATTCCGACGACGACCTCCTGATGACGTCGTCATCGTCCGGATCCAGGTCCGTGGCTTGCGCAGTGCGCGCTTCGGAATCTTCGAGCATGCGGCGCGCAACCCTTCGGGCGGCCTCTATGTCGTTGGCCGCGATGCCGTTCTCGTCGCCACCTCGCATCAGTTTCTGCGCGAGCCGCTCTACTTTCTCCTGGAAGGCGGGATCGAGCGGCTTCGGCTCGTAATCGGCGTCCGGATCGGAAGTCGACATCAGTTCACCGTCCAGACGTCCCCCGAGTTGAGCAGCCGTGACAGGTCCCCCGGCCCCTGCTGGTCCGCCGCCGACCTCAGCTGGTGCTCCATCCCGTCCCCGTAGGCAGGGCGGTCGACGGCCCTGAAGATCCCGAGCGGGGTGGGGCCCGTCGGGCCATCGGCCAACCGCGACAGCGCGAACGCCAACGACGGGTCGTCTCGGTGCTCGTCGTGAACGAGAAGGTTCGCGTCGCCGGCTTCACCGACCGCGACGATCTCCGCGCGTCCATCCGGCGTGATGCGAACTCCCTTGGACGCATCGGGGCCGAAGCGGATCGGTTTGCCATGCTCGAGGTAGATCCGGTTGGTGCTCCGGCCCTCTTTTCCCGTCAACGCGATGAAGGCGCCATCGTTGAAGATGTTGCAGTTCTGGTAGATCTCGATGAACGACGAGCCGCGATGAGCCGCCGCCCGACGGACGACGCTGGTGAGATGCTTCCGGTCGACGTCGAGCGTCCGCGCAACGAAGCTCGCTTCAGCACCCAGCGCCAGCGATATCGGATTGAAGGGGTGGTCGACCGAGCCGAACGGCGTCGACTTCGTGACTTTCCCCTCTTCCGACGTGGGCGAGTACTGACCTTTGGTCAAACCGTAGATCTGGTTGTTGAACAAGAGGATCTTCAGGTTGACGTTGCGGCGGAGAGCGTGGATCAGATGGTTCCCTCCGATCGATAGGCCGTCTCCGTCACCGGTCACCACCCACACCGTGAGATCGGGGCGCGCGCTCGCGATGCCCGTAGCGATAGCCGGTGCCCGCCCGTGGATGCCGTGCACGCCGTAGGTGTTCATGTAATAAGGGAAGCGACTCGAGCAGCCGATCCCCGATACAAAGACTGTCTTCTCCGGCGGGATCCCGAGGTCGGGCATCACTCCCTGGATCGCCGCGAGGATCGCGTAGTCACCACAGCCCGGGCACCATCGAACCTCTTGATCCGATGCGAAGTCGTCTCGCGTCAGTGTCCCCACGCCGCCGCCGGCCTCGGTTATCCCGCGGGTCCCGTTCAGGTCGTTTCCGCTCTCGGTCACTCAGCTCTCCATGATCTTCAGTAGCTCTTGTTCGAGATCACCCGCACGGAACGGAAGCGCTCGAACCTTGTTGATGCCGATCGTGTCGATGAGGAACTCCGCACGGATCAGTCGTGATAGTTGCCCCGTGTTGATCTCTGGGATGACGACCTTGTCGAATCGTCTCAGCACATCTCCGGTGTTCTTGGGAAACGGGTTCAGGTGCTTGAGGTGGGCCCGCGCGATCGGCTTCCCGCGGTTCCGAAGCCGCCTCACCGCTGCACCGATCGCTCCATACGTCCCACCCCAACCAAGGATGATGACCTTTGCGTCTTCGTCCGCGTCGAACTCGAGTGGTTCGACTTCTTCCTCGATCGCCTTGATCTTCGCGGCACGCAATTGCGTCATCAGGTGGTGGTTGTCCGGATCGTAAGAGATGTTCCCGGTTCCATCGGCTTTCTCCAGGCCCCCGACCCGGTGCTCGAGACCCGGTGTTCCGGGGATCGCCCACGGACGGGCCAGTGTCGTCTCGTCGCGCAGGTACGGCCAGAAGTCTTCTCCGGCATTGGGCTGCGACGCGAACGGGATCGAGATGTCGGGCAATTTGTCGACGCTCGGGACGCGCCACGGCTCGGCGCTGTTCGCGAGGTAGCCATCGGTCAACAGGATCACCGGCGTCATGTACTTCAACGCGATGCGACAGGCCTCGATCCCGGCCCAGAAACACGACGTAGGCGAGTAAGCGGCCACTATCGGCAACGGAGCCTCTCCATGACGGCCGTACATCGCATGGAGAAGGTCCGACTGCTCCGTCTTGGTCGGGAGCCCGGTGGACGGCCCTCCCCTTTGGACATCGACGATCACCATCGGGAGCTCGAGCGAGACCGCGAGTCCGATCGACTCCGACTTCAGATCGAGCCCGGGTCCCGAGGTCGTAGTGATTGCAAGGTGGCCGGCGAACGCCGCACCTACCATCATCCCGGCAGCAGCGATCTCGTCTTCGGCCTGAACCGTGCGTACGCCGAAGTTCTTGTGACGAGAGAGTTCGTGCAGGATGTCGGAGGCCGGAGTGATCGGGTACGACGCAAGGAACAGCGGCAGCTTCGACTGGACGCTCGCGGCGATGAGGCCGTACGCCAGCGCCTGGTTGCCGGTTATGCGCCTGTAGGTCCCCGGGGCCAAGGTTGCAGGCTTGATCTCGAACGCGCTGAGCTCGGCTGTCTCGCCGAACGCGTGCCCTGCTTTCAGAGCAGCAACGTTCGCTTGCGCGAGGTGAGGTTTCTTTGCGAACTTCTTCTCCAGCCACGCGATCGTCGGTTCCAGCGGCCGTGAGTACATCCACGAGATGACCCCGAGGGCGAACATGTTCTTAGACCGCTCGGCTTCTTTCTTGTTGACGCCGGTGTCCTTGACCGACTCGACGGTCATCGTCGTCATCGGGATCTCGTAAACCTGAAAGCCGGCGAGCGAACCGTCCGTGAGCGGATTCTCGGTGTAACCGACCTTCTCGAGGTTGTTGTTGTCGAAAGCATCGGTGTTGACGATCAAAAGGCCGCCCGGGATCAGGTCCTTGAGGTTCGCCTTGAGCGCCGCAGGGTTCATCGCCACGAGAACGCTCGGCTGATCACCCGGAGTGAGGATGTCGAAGTCCGCGAAGTGGATCTGGAACGCGCTGACGCCCGCGAGCGTGCCTGCAGGTGCACGGATCTCGGCCGGATAGTCCGGCATCGTCGCGAGATCGTTGCCGAACACGGCCGACACGCTCGTGAAGCGGTCACCCGTCAACTGCATGCCGTCGCCGGAGTCGCCGGCGAAGCGAATGACTACTCGGTCGAGCTCTTTTCGATCGGTCCCCTCAGGTGGGGCGATCTGCGTGCTCAAAACTCCTGCTCCTAGCGCCGCTTGTGACGTTTTTTTGTGTCTCGTCCACTATACGGGCGCAGCGCCATTATCCAACCTGGTAATGCGAGCGAAATGGTCAAGAAGTCGGAAAGGTCTTGCGTGCGACGATGTCGTCGGCGTTCACGACGACTTGCTCACCTCGCCGAGTCAGGATCTTGATGAGCTCGCCTCGCTCGGACGTTTCGATGCCCATCACGACCCCGATCGCTTCGGAGAACTGGTGGCGCGGATCGCCGTGTAGCCGGTACCTGACCGAGACCTTGCGGCCGAGAAGCGCTCTCCAGCCCGATAGGTCTTCTTCTCCCATGCCGCGACGTTACGAGAGCTGCGCGAAGCAGCATCGACACGAACGGAAGTTAGGCCTCGCCGCGCTCTTCGGCGGGAGCGTACGGGCTCTCCATCGCGCCGCCGGATGCGTCGGGATGATCCTCGAACCACTGCGCTTGGAGCGCGGTGAAGTTCGTCCACTCCGGAGGAACGTTGTCCTCTGGGAAGATCGCGTCGACCGGACACGCAGGAAGGCAGGCGTCACAGTCCACGCATTCCTCAGGGTGGATGTAGAGCTGCTCTTCGCCTTCATAGATGCAGTCGACGGGACATTCGTCGACGCAGGCGCGGTCTTTGACCCCGATACATGGTTCGGCGATGACGTAGGTCATCTACGACTTCCTCCTGAAGTAAAGATGTGTCGGACGACATCTTAGTAGGTGCTCGCGCTAACGAACGTAGGTTCGTGGGCTTGTGCGCTAGTTATCGGAACGAGCGTCCTCACGGTCCACGATGCTGACGTAGACGACCACCTTTCCTTCGCATGTCGAGGTACGTATCTGGATCGCGGCCAGATGACGATCATCGCTCAGGTAGATCTCGGCTTCGAATCCCTCCGTCTCCTGGGTGACGATGTCCCACCCCGCCTCTTTCACCTGATCCTGATACTCGCGATACGCCTCGTTCACGCTGTATGGAGCATTGATCGTGGCAATGAAGCGTCCTCGGAGGCGTTGCGTGTTGGCGATCTCGACGCCGTCGAGCAGGAACTCGTTTGCGACCTTATCTTCGTCGACGTTCTTGGCGATCTTCCGCAGTCCGCAGGTTCCGGACAGCCCGGCCTCCCCCGGCTTCTGCTTGTCGGAGCAACCTGTCGTCGCGATCGCGAGCACCAGCAGCGCCGCGACCGATCTCATCCGCGGAAGTCGCTCCTCGTCCCTTTGCGCAAGAACGTATAAGCGCCGCTGCGCCGAGCTATCGCCGTCGTCAAGGCGGGAGAGATCGCGTGCGTGACGTCGACGATCTTCGTCAGGCCACGAGCAACAATGATCTCAGCTTTGTCGGCTTCGACCGCGCGGACGACCGCGTCGGCGACCTTCTCCGGTGAGACGGGCCGCGACACGGAAGGAGGCTTCGCGCCGCGACTCCAGCGATGGAACATGCCGGAATCGGAGACGAACCCGGGACACACGACCGACACGCCGACGTGATACGGCTTGACTTCCTCGCGCAACGACCACGAGAAACCGACCAGACCGTGTTTGCTGGACGAGTAGATCGAGTTGTACGGCACGGCCGTCTTGCCCGCGACCGACGCGACGTTCACGATGTGCCCACGCCGCCGCTCGATCATCCCCGGGAGAACGAGCCGCGTCAGCACCTCGGGCGCCCACAGATTCACGCGCAGCGTCTTCTCGATCACCTCGAGCTCGACCTCTTGGTAGTGCGCGTACTTCTCGACGCCCGCGTTGTTCACCAGGAGGTCGACCGGCCCGAGTTCCTTCTCCGTCGTCTCGACCAGTGCTTGCAGATCGGCGATCTTGCCGACATCGGTCGGGATCGACACAGCTCTCCCGCCGAGACGTTCGATGTGAACCTGCGTCTCCTTGAGATCGTCGTCGCTTCGCGCCGCGAGAGCGAGCGCGACGCCCTTGCGCGTCAATGCCTCCGCTATGTAGACGCCAAGGCCCCTCGATGCCCCCGTCAGGATGCCGATAGACCCTCGGAGCTCCATCACCCTCCTCCTCTGCGGTACATCACGGAAACGTACTCGCAACCCGAGAAGCCGCGAACGTGGCCGTCGTTACACGAACCTCCATCGCCGCGCCAAACGGTACTGGACGAAGACGACCGCGGCCGTCATCGCGAACAGCAGCACGGTTACGGCCGATGCATAACCGAATCGGAAATAGGTGAAGGCAGCACGATAGACGTACAGCGGAACGAAAGTCGTGGCGAGGCGAGGCCCACCCTCGGTCACGATCAGCGCCGGGACGAAGTTCAGCTGGAACGACAGGATCAGATCACGCAGTGCCAACAACGCGAGGGCGGGTGCCATCAGCGGCAGGGTCACTCGGGTGAGCGTGAAGAGGGGAGAGGCGCCATCGACGGCCGCAGCCTCGTAGATGGAACCCGGCAGCGCTCTTCGAGCGGCGAGGGCGACCACGAGGCCTTCCCCGATCTGGAACGCGCTCATCACCGCGATAGCGACACGAGTCGCCCACGGATCGGTAAGCCATCCAGGGGACGTGACACCCAGAGATTCGAACGCTGCCGTAAGGGGGCCATAGATGGGATTCAAGATCCACAACCACAGCAGCGCGTACGCAACATCGGGCATCACACTCGGCAGGTACGCCGCCGGGCGACCGACGGCCGCGGCACGCGAGCGGCTGTGTAGAAGGATCGCCGCGCCACCCGCGGCGATGACCCGCAACGGCACGGAGATCGCGATGAAGATCAGCGAATTCGCCAGCGCCTTCCAGAAGAGCGAATCATCGAAGATGCGCGAGAAGTTCTCCAGTCCGTTGAACGTCGGTGGTTGGACGCCGGAGTATTCGGTGAACGCCAGGACGATCGCAGCCATCGCGGGAAAGAGAACGAGAACGACGAGCCCCGTTAGGTAGGGCCACGCGAGAACGTCGCGCCTCACGGTGTCACCGCGCGTCCGTCTTCGGATTCGAAGAAACGGATGTCTCGATCGGCGAACGACACCATGACCGTCTCCCCAGGCTGGGGAACGTCGCGCCCCGGTGTCCTCGCGAGCAACTCTCCATGCGACGTGCGGAGGTGCACGACGGTCGAAGAACCGATGTGTTCGACAACCTCCACAGTCGCTTTTACATCGCCATCGGCATCGGCAAGCCGTACGCGCTCCGGCCTGATGCCGAACGCTGCCGCCTTCCTGCGGTCGGGGGTCAGCACCTCGCTAGACAAGATGCTCATCGGCGGGGTTCCGAGGAACCTCCCTACGAAGGCGCTCGCCGGATGGTCGTAAAGCTCGAGGGGCGCTCCGACCTGCTCGACGCGGCCGTTGCGCAAGACGGCGATGCGATCGCCCAGCGTCATTGCCTCTACTTGATCGTGTGTGACGTAGATAGCAGTGCGACCTAGGTCTCTCTGAAGAGTCCTTATCTCGACTCGCGCGCGTGTCCGGAGCGCGGGATCGAGATTCGATAGAGGTTCGTCGAGGAGGAACGCGGTCGGATCTCTGACGATGGCGCGCGCCAGCGCCACACGCTGACGTTCGCCACCCGACAGCTCAGACGGCAACCGGCCAAGCAGCGGTTCCAGCTCCAAAGTACGCGCGACGTCCGCGACGGCGACTGCAACCTCAGCAGGAGGACTCTTCCTCGCCTTCAAGCCGAACGCGATGTTGGCGCGGACCGTCAGGTGCGGATACAGCGCCAGCTCCTGGAACACCATCGCGATGTCGCGTTCGCCCGGATCATCGTGCGTAACGTCGCGGCCGCCGACGAGGACCGAACCGCGATCGAGCTCCTCCAGCCCCGCGATGCACCGGAGCAGCGTCGTCTTGCCCGACCCGGACGGGCCGACGATCACGATCATCTCGCCGTCTGGAACCTCTAGATCGATCCCATGCAGCACGGGAATCGGCGCCGCGCTGCGTGCAGCGAATGCTTTCTCGACCCCGCGGAGGGAAACGCTCATCCCGCCGCGGCCGCTTCTTCGAATAAGGGTCTGGTCAACTCATCGAGCTCACGGATCGCGTCGTCCAGCGTGTAGTCCTCTTCGTAGAACGCTTTCGTCAATACCTCCTCGGCCACGTCTTCGATCTCCGGCCACGTCGGGATGACCGGCGTCCGACGCATGTTCTCGATGGCCTCGAGGAACACCTCGGAGTGCGCGGGCGGTTGGCTCGGATCGAGGAAGGCGCCGGAGGTAGCAACCTCGCGCAGCGAGGGCACCGTCC